>NZ_JBFBBY010000002.1:0-152159 GCF_040682875.1 Amycolatopsis sp. NPDC051071
AACGCCCGGTCCCATTCCGAACCCGGAAGCTAAGCCTGACAGCGCCGATGGTACTGCAACCGAAGGGTTGTGGGAGAGTAGGACACCGCCGGACTCAACGTTAAACAAGGTCCAGGCCCCGGTCGAGAACCCAACAGTTCTCCCGGGACCTGGACCTTTTTCACGTTCCCCACACCGCAACACCCTGCCTACGCCCGTGACACCCGTGCCTGAAGGCGAAACACCCGTGCCTGAAGGCGGAACATGCGTGCTTGAAAGCGTGACACGCGTGCTTGGAGGCGGAACATCGTGTCGCGCGCTCAAGCACGCGAGTTACGCGCTCAAGCACGTGAGGTGCGGGGGTCGGGCGCGCGACGTGCGGGGTTGGGCGCGTGAGGTGTGGGGCTGGTTACGTGAGGTCAGGGGTTGGGTAGGGGCCGACGGGGCGGCGCAGGTGATAGATGTCCATGATCCAGCCTTTCCGGTCTCGCGCCGCGGCGCGGGTGGAGCGGATCTGGGTGGCGAGAGCGTCGGTGAGCGGGCCTGAGAGCAGGAGCTCGTCGGGCGTGCCGAGGTAGGCGCCCCAGTAGATCTCCAAGCCCGTGTCCGCGAACCGTGAGAACGTGCACCTCGCGTCCAACATCACGAAGACGTCGTCGACGTCTGCGGGCCAGCCTGCTTCCAGGCGGCGACCGGTCGTGATCAGCACCGGCCGTCCGATCTGGTTCATCGTGGTCCGGTGCCGGGACGTCAGCGCGGCCACGCTGCTGACGCCGGGAACGACGTCGTACTCGAACTCGACGTTCCCGCGTTCGAGCACGGCGTCCAGCAGGGTGAGAGTCGAGTCGTACAGGGCCGGGTCGCCCCACACGAGAAAGGCACCCCGCTCATCGGGACCTAGGGAGCCGATCATGGTCTCGTAGACGTCGGTGCGGAGGCGGTGCCAGTCGGCGACCGCCTTCCGATAGTCATCCGGCGTACGGTCGCGTTCGGGGTCCGGTGCCCGTACGACGCGGTAGCCGGGCCGTTCGACGAAGCGGTCGAGGATCTCCTGGCGCAGACCCACCAGGTCCTGCTTCTCTGAACCCTTGTCGAGGACGAAGAAGACGTCGGTCTCGTTGAGCAGCCGGATGGCCTGGACGGTCAGGTGGCCAGGGTCGCCGGCGCCGATGCCGATGGCGGAGATCTTCCTCATCACCGCAGTCTGCCCGCCCCCTCACTGCACACCCCTACCCCCATGGGGTATAAATGAAGTGATTGCTTCGTCTGTCCTGTAGAGGAGTTCGTACCGATGGCCGAAACCACCTACATCGTCAAGGGCATGTCCTGCGGGCACTGCGCTTCCTCGGTCACCGAGGAGGTCGGCGGCATCTCGGGTGTCAGCGCCGTGAACGTGGACGTCGCGAGTGGCAAGGTCACCGTCACCAGCGAAGACGCACTCGACGTCCAGGTCGTGGACGCGGCCGTCTCCGAGGCCGGTTACCAGCTCGTCTCGTGAGCACCCCCGTCAAGGTGTCGGCGTTCGCCGCGGCTCTGGTCGCGGTGTTCGTCGTCGCCTGGGCGATCGGGTCCGCGGTCGGGCCCCTTGACGAGACGCCGCCCCCGACGCCGCCGACCAGCGTGCACGAAGGACATCACGAGGGGCACCCGGGAGGGACACCGTGAGCGTCGAGACCTCCCAGCGTGTCGAGCTGGTCATCGGCGGGATGACTTGCGCCTCCTGTGCCGCGCGGGTCGAGCGCAAGCTGAACAAGGTCGACGGCGTCTCCGCCACGGTCAATTACGCGACCGAGAAGGCGCACGTCGATTTCCCGGGCGCGATCTCCGTCGACGACCTCGTCGGCGTCGTCGAGTCCGCCGGATACACGGCTCAGCCGCCGAAGCCGGACGAAGCACAGACAGACGAGACCGGCGAGCTCCGGCAGCGCCTGCTGGTCTCGGCCGCGCTCGCGGTGCCGGTGATCGTGCTCGCGATGGTCCCAGCCTGGCAGTTCACCTACTGGCAGTGGGTCTCGCTGGCACTGGCCGCCCCCGTGGTCACCTGGGGCGCGTGGCCGTTCCACCGCGCCACCTGGACGAACCTCCGCCACGGCGCCGCCACCATGGACACCCTCATCTCACTCGGCGTCGTGGCCGCCGCGCTCTGGTCGCTGTACGCGTTGCTGTTCGGCACCGCCGGTACACCCGGCATGCGGCACGGCTTCGAGTGGACGATGGAGCGTGGCTCCGGCGCGGGCAACGTCTACCTCGAGGTCGCCGCCGGAGTGACGACGTTCCTCCTGGCCGGTCGCTACTTCGAGGCCCGCTCCAAGCGCCGGTCCGGCGCGGCCTTGCGTGCGCTGCTCGAACTCGGCGCGAAGGAGGTCGCCGTTCTCGAAGACGGGGCCGAGCGCCGCGTCCCGATCGGCGAGCTGAAGACCGGCGACGAGTTCGTCGTGCGGCCGGGGGAGAAGATCGCCACCGACGGCGTCGTGATCGACGGCGGGTCCGCGGTCGATCTGAGCATGCTGACGGGTGAGGCCGTCCCGGTCGAGGTGACTACCGGTGACACCGTGGTCGGCGGGACGGTCAACGCGGGCGGCAGGCTCGTCGTCCGTGCCACCCGGATCGGCGCCGGCACGCAGCTGGCGCAGATGGCGCGGCTGGTCGAAGCGGCGCAGAACGGCAAGGCACGGGTCCAGCGGCTTGCCGACCGGGTGTCGGCCGTCTTCGTCCCGGTGGTGATCGCGCTCGCGGTCGGCACGCTCGGCTTCTGGCTCGGCGCCGGCACCGGGGCGGACGCCGCTTTCACCGCCGCCGTCGCGGTCCTGATCATCGCCTGCCCGTGCGCGCTCGGGCTGGCCACGCCGACGGCGCTGCTGGTCGGCACCGGCCGCGGCGCGCAGCTAGGGATCCTCATCAAGGGTCCCGAAGTGCTCGAATCCACTCGGAAGGTGGACACCGTCGTCCTGGACAAGACCGGCACGGTGACCGCCGGGAAGATGAGCCTCACCGACCTCCATGGTGACGACGAGACCGAGGTGCTCCGGCTGGCCGGGGCCGTCGAGCACGCGTCCGAGCATCCCATCGCCCGCGCGATCGCCGGGGCCGCCGAGGAGCGGCTGGGTGCGCTGCCGCCGGTCCAAGGGTTCCGCAACGTCGAGGGCCTGGGTGTCGTCGGCGAGGCCGAGGGCAAGACCGTCCTGGCCGGGCGCATCGCACTCCTCGACCAGCACGGCATTACCGTCGGCAACGAGTTCACGCAGGTCAAAGCCGCCGCCGAGGAGCGAGGCGCGACGGCCGTCGTGGTCGCCTGGGATGGCGAGGCGCGTGGCGTGGTCGTCGTCGCGGACACGGTCAAGCCGACGTCCAAGCAGGCCGTGGCGGAACTGCGGGCGCTCGGGCTCCGCCCGGTACTGCTGACGGGTGACAACGCGGGCTCCGCGCAAGCGGTCGCCGCCGAGGTAGGGATCGACGAGGTCGTCGCCGAAGTACTGCCCGCCGACAAGGTCGACGTCGTCAAACGGTTGCAGTCCGAAGGACGCGTGGTCGCCATGGTCGGTGACGGCGTCAACGACGCGGCCGCGCTCGCGCAGGCCGACCTCGGCTTGTCGATGGGCACCGGGACGGACGCCGCGATCGAAGCCGGTGACCTGACCTTGGTGCGTGGCGACCTGCGTGCGGCCGTCGACGCCATCCGGCTCTCGCGCCGCACGCTCGGCACGATCAAGGGCAACTTGTTCTGGGCGTTCGCCTACAACGTCGCCGCGCTGCCGCTGGCCGCGCTGGGCCTGCTCAACCCCATGATCGCCGGAGCCGCGATGGCGTTCTCCTCGGTTTTCGTGGTCTCCAACAGCTTGCGGCTACGTGGCTTCCGCGGCACCGCTTAGGAGCGGACGAGCCGCGCGATCGCGTCGGAGGCTTCCCGGACTTTGAGGTCGGCTTCCTCACCGCCCGTGGCGGCGGCCTGGACCACGCAGGTGGCGAGATGCTCGTCCAGGAGTTCGAGGGAAAACGACTGCAGTGCCTTCGTGGCCGCGGACACCTGGGTCAGGATGTCGATGCAGTACTTGTCCTCTTCCACCATCCGCTGCAAGCCGCGGATCTGCCCCTCAATCCGGCGCAGGCGCTTGAGGTAGGCCTCCCGCTCGCTGCCATAGCCCGTCATCGCCGCACCCGTTCTGTCGTCGTTCCCCTGCCGTCACCGACTATACCCTCCCCACGTATCCGCCCGGGGCGGCCGGAAAAGATCGGTGCCAGGATGTCGAAGACGATCCGAGGGCTCCGACTAGTGCGTGAGTGGCCGGGTAACGGCCGAATGACCAGGAGGAACACCGATGAAGTACATGATCATGATCACGATGAACCCGACCGCGTGGGACGCCCTGCCCGAGAGTGAGCGCGACGAGGTGATGGCCAGGATCGACCCTTTCATGAAGAACCTGACCGAGAGCGGCGAACTGCTCGGGACGCAGGCATTGGGGGAGCCGAAGGAGAGCACGGTGGTCCGGGTGCGTGACGGCGTCCCCGTGGTGACCGACGGGCCGTTCGCCGAGTCGAAGGAGTACCTCGCGGGCTTCTACCTGGTCGAATGCGACAGCAAGGAGCGCGCGATCGAGATCGCCGGTCAGATCCCGGACGCGCATGTCAACGCGATGGAGATCCGGCCGGTGATCTTTTCTTCGGGTTTGGGGTTGACCAGCCAGGCGTAGCCCTGCCCGGTGAGGGCGGGGCGGGGTCCAGGCTAGGCGGGTGCTTCGGTGCCGGCGCGGGCCTCTGGCCTGCTCCGGCGCTGAACGGGTACTTCCGGTTCCTCGGTGACCGCAAGGACCGCTCCGGCTTCCGCGAGTAGTTCGCGGCAGCCGACCAGCTGTTTCAGCACGTCGTCGCGCAGGTGGAGGGCCACCTCGGCCTTCTGCCGCGCGTCGGTGATAAGACGTTCGCCCTCTTCGGCGGCGTCGCTGAGCAGTTTCCGCGCTCTGGCCTGCGCGGCTTCGTCCCGCGCGGCGAGCGCGCGCATGGCCTCGGCCCGGCGCAGTGTCATGGCGCGTTCGAAGTCTTCGGTGATCTGCTCGCGTTCCGCCTCGGCCTTGGCGGCCTCTTGAGTGGCGCGCGCGATGATGTCGGCGGCTTCTTCGCGAGTGAGTTCGAGCATCCGGCGCGAACGTTCCTGCAACGCGTCCGGCGCGATCGGCACTCGGCTGATCCGGTCGACACTGTCCTTCAGTTCGCGGTTTTCCGCTTCCGCGGCGGTGAGCCTGGCGGCAAGGGCTTCCTCGCGACGGATCGCCTCGTCACGTTCGGCGGCCACCCGCTTCAGTTCGGCTTCCACTTCGCGAACGAATTCCCGGACCTGCGCGCGGTTGAATCCACGCCACGCCAGATCGAAGCCGGGCATCTCCATTAGTCACCTCCACAGTGGTCGATCCGTCACCGGTGGGCGGTTTTTCGGTACCACACGGGCATTTCTACGACCAGTGTGCCTGAAGCCGTCACGACACGCGTCACGGGTGGGTGATTCCTGCGCCGAACGGTCGGCGCAAGCGGTGAGAAGGGTGAACATCGAACCGGTGGGAGAATAGGCGACCAGCGCTTTACCCCTACTGGAGGTGGCCGCGTGACGAGCAGCCGAATTCGGGTCCCTGGCTGGAATACGGCGACAGCGGCCGACGGGTATCGGCAGGTCAGAGAGAACATCACGATCTTGCTCACCGATCACCCCGGCACGGGTGACCGGATCATCCCGGCATGTCCACAGTGGACAGTCCGGGAGCTGCTCGCGCATCTGGCCGAAGTCTGTGATCGGGTGATCACCCGGTTCGGCGGCGAACCGTGCCCGGTTCCGGAGACGGCGTCGGTCACCGAAGTGCTGCGGCTCTGGAACGAGCGCGGCCCCGAGGCGGATACGTTGCTCACCGTCGACGGCGAAGGGAAGAGCCGGGGCGACATCATGGTGATGGACGCCTTCACTCACGAGCTCGATCTTCGGTACGCGCTCGGCGAGCCGCTGCCCGAGGCACACGCGGCCTGGCTGCGTGGGTTCGAAGTGCTCGTCAGTGGTCTCGGTTCCTCGCTGGCCAGCCACGGGCTGCCCGGGATGCGGATCGAGACCCAGGGCGCGACCTGGATCGCCGGTACCGAACCGGTCGCCGCGGTGCTTTCGGGCCCGCCCACGGACCTGTACCGTTCGCTCGCCGGACGCCGGAGCCCGGCCCAGATCACCGCCTTGACGTGGCTCGGTGATCCCGAGCCATGGCTCCGAGCCTTCACCTGGGGGCCGTTCGTCCCGCCGGACGAGCCGACCGAGCCGGTCATCGCGAAGCGTTGATCAGCCGGTCGGGGACATCGAAGACAGCATCGCGGCCAGCCCGAGCACGACGGCCACGATCAGCACCTCGACCCCGACGCTGACCCGCAGCCGCCGCAGGTCGGCGGTCACCACGCCGGTGCCGCCCCGGCCGGAGAAGCCGCGGCGCACGGCGTTGCGGCTCACGTTCGCCACCGTCAGCAGCGAGGCGAACCCGGTCAGTTTCAGCAGGAAGACGATGCCGTAGGCCGACGTCCAGAGCGCCTCCACCGACGGCACGAGCCGGAAGCCGAGGTAGGCGCCGCTGACCACCATGACCACCATCGACGTGGTGGCGATCGGGTGGAACCGCGCCAGTGCCGGCTCGGCCTCCGAGGCCGGGATCCGGCCACGCAGGAGCACCCCGAGCTGGATCAGGCCGCCGCCCCAGACGGCCATCGCGCCGAAATGCGCGAGGTCCGCGCCGACCGAGAGGAACATGATCTTGTCGGCCACCGCGTGCCCGGTCGCGGAGAAACTCAGCATCACGATGAACCCGGCCGCCATGCCGAGGTTCTCGTAGCGCGATCGCAGTCGTTCCGGCAGGCCCTCGGTCAGCAGCTTCCGTGCGATCACGGCGAACGCGACGATCACGGCGAGGCGCAGGAGCAGCAGTTTCCCGTACGCCACCCGCAGGGTCGCCTCGATCAGGGCCGGGTCGAAGATCGCGTCCGCGCCGCGGCCCGCGACGTAGGGGCCTTGCAGCAGGAACCCGGCGACGGCCGTGACGCCGGAGAGCCACAGGCCGGCGGTGATCAGCTTCCGTGCCGCCGGGTCGGTCCGGCCGCCGGGACGGCAGACCAGCAGGAAGACCAGGCCGCCGAGCAGTGCGACGCCGCCGAACGAGCCCCAGCGGAAGGTGGTGAACAGCGCGTCGGTGACCGGATCCGTGCCGGTCGAGGCGGATACGGCGCCCGCCGAGGTGATCAGGGGGCCGGTGCCGATGACGAACGCGATCGTGCCGCGTACCGGATGGGAGTCCGTCGAGACGAAGGCGTACTCGACGAGGTAACTGCCGTCGGGCAGGTCGGGCTTCAGCTTGATGGCGACCTCTTCGGCGACGTCGCCCGGCTGGAACACCGGACCGGTGACGACGTTCGTGCCGTGGGCGTCGACGACCTTGATGGAGTTCGGCTGGATGCCGATGTTCTCCGACAGGGTCACGGAGACCTGGGTGGGTGCCGAGGTGAGCCGGGCGCCGTCGGCCGGGTTCGAGGAGAGCAGTTCGACATGGGCGGAGGCCGGGGCCGCGGCGAGTACCGCGACCCCGAGCCACGCTGCCACGAGGGCGAGGAGCGCGAAGAGCCTCCTGGTCACGACGCCGTGGTCGCCAGCTCACGCCGGCTCTCGGGCGAGCACGTGCAGCCGGTCAGCTCCTGCTCGGCAGCCGAGGCCTTCCGGTGCACGATCATCGCGATGATCATCGGGATGGTGACGATCGTGTTGTAGAACAAGTGCAGTTCCACGCGCGGGATGAACAGCTGGATGATGCTGCTCGGCGCGGTGCCGCCGCCGAGCCGCCAGCCGGTCTGCGCCTGGAGCAGCAGGAGCAGATGCTCGATGTGGTGCCAGAACTGCAGGCCGAGCGCGAGGTTCCACCACTGCCGCGAGCGGCCGGCGAAACCCTTGCGCAGGGCGAACAACGCGATCAGCATGACGATGGCGTAGCCGTAGTGCAGCCATTCGGAGCTGATCAGTTCGGGGAAGGGGATGCCGAGCACGCCTCGGGCGTCCGACGTCTTCCAGCCGAGGGCGTAGATCTGAAACGCCTGCACCAGGTGCTCCACCCAGTGGGCCACCACGACCACCGCGAAGACGGCCAGTGCCGCGCGGTGGTATTTCCCGTTGAGCGAAGCGAGCAGGCCGGGGCGTGTCGAATCGAGTGCGGCCATGAAGGGGCTCCTAGCGCGAAAGACCGGCCGGTGACGGATACCGACGATATCCCGCGTACCGGCGGTTTCCGTTACTCCGGATTGCTGACATAACCTACGGAATTACGCCGTTCGGCCGGTTGTGGCAACGAATGGGCCAACGAATGGCACGGAAGGGTCACGAAAAGGAGCGGTTCGTGGTCAGCGAACGACGATTCCCTGTGCTGCTTTCGGCGCCGCGGGGATGTGGAACAGCTCGGTGAACAAGTCCAGGTACTCGGTGGCGCCTTCGAGCCGGACCTTGCCGGTCCGCAGCGCGTCGGCGGCGGAGAGCTCGCCGCTGAGAAGGTCCGTGATGAACGGGCCCAGCGGTTCGATCATCGCGTCGGCACCCGGATGCGCGCCGTCCGCGACCTTGAGCGCGCCGTCCTCGACGATCGCGTGCAGGACCATGCCACCAGGGTAATGCAGTTCGTAGGTGGCGTGGACACCCTTGGCCTTCTCGCTCTGGAAAGTCGTGTACAGCGAGAGAATCGCCGCGTCCAGGGTGAAGACGTCCTCGGGGGCGGGCCGCCCCAGCGACCGCGCGCCCCAGAGGCCGAGGTCGAGCACGATCTGGTCGAGCTCGCCGCCGTACTCGGTGAGTTCGTAGACCACCGAGGCGTCGAGCTGGGGGAGCAGGCGGCGGCGGAGCACACCGGACTGCTCGAGTTCGTTGAGCCGGGCCGAAAGCGTGCTCGCCGGGATCCTCGGCAGGCCTGACTGAAGCTCGGTGAACCGCTTCGGGCCGAGGACCAGGTCCCGGACGATGAGCAGTGACCAGCGTTCGCCGATGATCTCCAGCGCGCGGGCGAGCCCGCAGAACTGTCCGTAGGTACGACTGGTCATCCGCCGATCCTTTCGTTCCCGTGCCGGAAGTGTCTTGGGCCGTTCACGCGGGTTCACCCTCGGAAAGCAGGTCGTGCTGCAGGATCTGCAGTTCGTCGCAGGGTTCCACGCCCAGTTCATTGTTGAGCCTCGTGCGCACCTGGCGATAGGTCGCCAGCGCGTCGGATCGACGTCCGCTGCGGCCGAGTACCCGGATCAGCTGGCCGTGCAGGGCTTCGTCGAGCGGGTTCGCCGTCACCAGGGAGCGCAGTTCACCGATCAGCTCGTGCCGCATCCCGGCCGCGATATCCGCCTCGATGCGCAGGTGCAGGGTGCTGCGCCGCTGCTCGACGAGGTCGACCGCGTACGCCGACAGCACTGGTCCACAGTGGACGTTCGCGAGCGGCGGCCCGGACCACAGGTCGAGCGCCGCGCGGAAGGACCGAGCCGCTTCGGCGTGCTCGCCCCGCAGCTGGAGCTCCCGGCCCCGCTTCTGCAGCGTCTGGAACTCGAAGACGTCCACCTGCGTGGGATCGATGCGGAAGACGTACCCCGGCGGTTTCGTCGCCAGCATGGTCTCGCCGTACGGGGCGAGGTCGTTCTCGTCGATGCACCGGCGCAGCTGATAGACGTAGGTGTGCATGGTGGTGCGGACGCTGCGTGGCGGGTCGTTCGCCCACAGCTCCTGGACGATCGTGTCGATGTGCACGATCTTGCCCGGGCTCATCACCAGCATCGCGAGCACCTGAAGCAGCTTCGGTGTCGTCGGCGCGTAGTCGATCCCGTCCCGTATGAGTTCGAGCGGGCCGAGGAGGGTGAAACGGACAGGGCTTGCGGACAGGGCCGGATTCGTGTTGGGTGCCGAGCCGTGGTGCGTGTCCGATACTCGTGATCCGGGGTACATCGTAAGCGCCCTCCAGCTCGATACGCGTCGTGTCGTGTTTCCCAGTGCGTCGACAGTGACAGAGCGGCACAGTGAGGGGCCAGTGACTCGTCCACCAGACGTCGCGTGCGTGTGTCCCGGGAAAACATGGATTTTTCATGTTTGACCCGTGAATCGCGCACTGGCCGGTACGTGGTCTCGCCCAGCAGGATTCGGGGATCGCACCGACCTACGGGGGTTCCCATGCGCGAGGCAGTGTCGAACGGGTCCGGCTCGATCAGCGGCGGTCTGGGATTCAAAAGGCATCTGCGTGCGGAGATCAGTGAGGGCAACGGCGCCTACCTGTTCTCGGAACAGGGGGTCATCGCGATGCGCGGCGCACAGGTCGCCTCGGTCGCGGCGCTGCTCGACGGCACCCGTGACCTCGACGGCTTGCTGTCCGCCTGCCCGGAGGGGATGAGCGCGGAGCAGGTGACCGGCGTGCTCGCCCGGCTGGTCGAGGCGGGACTGGTCTCCTTGCGTGTACCGGACGAACTCAGCGTGGACGAGCGCGCGCTGGCGTACTGGGACGCGTGCGGTCTCGACGCGTCCGCGGTGGCGTCCCGGCGGAAGCCGGCGACGGCGAGCTTGACCGCGATCGGCCGCGGCGTCGACACCTCCCAGGTGGCGCACGCGCTCACCGCGAGCGGCATCGAGGTCGTCGACGCGGCCGAGGAACTGGCCATCGTGCTGTGTGACGACTACCTGGATCCGCGCCTGGCCGAGGTCGACGCGGAGCATCGGCGCACCGGCCGTCCGTGGCTGCTGGCGAGACCGTCGGGTTCGCAGGTGTGGATCGGCCCGATCATGCGGCCGGGGCGGTCGGGTTGCTGGAACTGCCTGACCAACCGGCTGTGGGGGCACCGGCACGCGGAGGCGTGCGTGCAGGAGGTGCTCGGGCACGACGGCCCCGCCTCGTTCCCGATGCCCGCGGTGCCGCCGCTGACCGCGGCCGCGTCGCATCTGATCTCCCTCGAAGCGTCGAAATGGCTGGCGGGACACCGGTATCCGGGTCAGCAGTGCGTCTGGATCCTCGACACCCTCGACCTGCAAGGGCGGCTGCACGAACTGCGGCGGCGGCCGCAGTGCCCGGATTGCGGCGACGAGGGGATCGTCGCGGCGCGGACGGCCGAACCGGTCGTCCTCAAGGAGGCCAAGAAGGCGACGTCGGGCGGCGGCGGGCATCGCACGCTCACCCCGGTCGAGGTCCTCGACCGCTACGGTCACCTGGTCAGCCCGGTCACCGGGATCATCAAGGAGATCGCGCGCGACCCGAGGGCTCCGGCGTTCGTGAACGCCTACCGCTCCGGGCTGAACGTCGCGCGCCGCGTACGCGGTGAGGCGGGACTGCAGGCCGGGCTGCGTGGGGACAACGGCGGCAAGGGTGCGAGCCCGATCGACGCCGAGGTCGGCGCGCTGTGCGAGGCCATCGAACGGTTCTCGGCGAACTACCAGGGTGACGAACTGCGGATCCGCGACACCTTCCGCGCGCTCGGCGGCGACGCCGTCCACCCGAACTCGTGCATGCTCTTCGACGAACGGCAGTACGACGGCCGGGACGAGTGGAACGCCAGACACGCGATCTTCCAACATGTTCCCGAGCGCTTCGACGAGAAGGCCGCCGTCGACTGGACACCGTTGTGGTCGCTTTCCCGGCAACGCCGGAAGCTGATGCCGACGGCGTACCTGTACTACGGCGTGCCGCTGGAATGCGGGATCACCGGGATACGCGCCGACTCCAACGGCTGCGCGGCGGGCAGCAGCCTCGAAGACGCGATCCTGCAAGGACTGCTCGAACTCGTCGAACGCGACGCCGTCGCGATGTGGTGGTACAACCGGCTTCCCGTACCCGGCGTCGACATCGCGTCGTTCGACGACCCGTGGGCCGAGGAGATGGTGGGCCAGTACGCGCGGTCGGGCCGCGAACTGTGGGTCCTCGACCTGACCGCGGACCTCGGAATCCCGGTGATGGTCGCGCTGTCCAGGAGTATCGCCGGGCCGCGCGAGAACGTCATGATGGGTTTCGGCGCCCACCTGGATCCCAGGACGGCGCTGCGGAGGGCGGTCAGCGAGCTCAACCAGATGATCCCGGCGGTGCTCGCGAACGACGTCGAACTCGGCGATCCCGATGCGGCGCAGTGGCTCCGGCACGCTACGGTCGCCAACCAGCCGTATTTGCTGCCGGCGCCTGGACGGTCGGCGAAACGGGCGGCGGACTTCAAGTTCGTCCGGCGCCCCGACGTACGGGACGACGTGGAATCGCTGGTACGCAAGCTTTCCGCGCTGGGAATGGAGACGCTGGTGCTCGATCAGACCAGGCCCGACATCGACCTCCCGGTGGTCCGGGTGGTCGTCCCGGGGTTGCGGCCCTTCTGGAGCCGCTTCGCCCCCGGGCGGCTCTTCGACGTCCCCGTTCGGCTCGGCAGAGTCGCCGAACCGACTCCCTACGACCGGCTGAACCCCTTCCCCATGTTCTTGTAGATTCCAGCTGGAGCAACAGTTGAGGACTGATCCCCCCGGCGGTGTGGCCGAGACGATCCCCCTGTGGTCGCTCACCGACGACAGCCTTGTCGAAATCGGTGAGGACGGCTCACTGGTGGTCGTGACGCGCTGGGGGGAGTACGACTTCGGCCGCGCGGAGCCGCTGGTCCGGGAATCGTTGCGGCGGATGGCGTTGGGGCCGATCTCGCTGGCGAACGTGACGTCGTCGTGGGAGCCGGTCGAACGGGAGCCCGACCTCGAAGGCGAACTGAGCTGGACGGCCGACGGCGCCGACGCGCTGCGGCAGGCGCTCAAGGAACTCGGTGGTTCCGTGGTGCGCTCACTCGGGCTCGCCGACGGGCGAGGACCGCTGCTTTCGGTGATCCCGGTGGTGCTCGCGCCGGTGTTCACGCCGGAACGGATCCCGGCCACCCGCCCGATCCGGTTGTCCCGCTTCTGTTCCCTGCGCTCCGACGCCTACGGGATGGGGCTGGAGTCGCCGTCCGCGCGATACCGCGTCGTGCTGTATCAGCCGTGGGCGGTGCACGTCGCGGCGACACTGGCGACGGCGAAGTCGGTGGGGGAGATCGCCACCACCACGGGGATCGACACCGCCGTGGTCGGCGCGATCGTGTCGTACCTCGTCGCGGCGGGCGTCGTCCAGGTCTCCGGGGAACAAGGCCGGTTCGCCGAGGACGACGACCCCGAACTGGGTTTGTGGTCCCCGGACGAGCTGCTGTTCCACACCACGAGCCGGACCTGGCGCTCCGGTGGCCCGGCCGATCTGCCAGGGCTGGGGAAACCGCCGGTGGTCAAGGCCGCCACCGGGGAAGGGCCGGTCTATGCGCTGTACCGGCCGGACCTGACCGCCTGTGCGGAGACCGACCCGACGCTGACGGCGTTGCTGGAGAACGACCACACCTGCCCCGAATTCAGCGAGGGCGTGCTGTCCGCCGAGCAGATCGGCGAGTTCCTGTTCCGGGGTGCGCGGATCCGCTCGATCGGGCCCGCGCACTTCCCCAGTGGACAAGGACCCAATGGGCCGAGCCACAACGCTTCGCAGCGGCCGTACTTCAGCGTCGCCTGCCTGTACGAACTCGAGTTGTACGTCTCGGTGAACCGCTGCTCGGGGCTGGACCGCGGGATCTACCACTACGATCCGCTCGGCCACCGGCTGAGCCTGGTCAACGACGACGAGGCCGACCTCGCCGCGATGCTCGACATGGCGATGATCGGCGGCGGCAACCACCGGCGGCCCTCGGCGCTGATCACGGTGACCGCGCGGATGCCGCGGATGGCGTCGGTGCTCGGCGGCGGCGCGTACGCCACGACCCTGGCACACGTGGGCGCGCTGCAGCAGACGCTCTACCTGGTCGCCCGCGCGATGGGGCTGGCCGCGCACGCCGTCCCGGTGGACGCGGGGGACCGGGTCGACCGCGCCCTCAAACTCGACTGGCCCGCCGAAGTGGGCGTGGGGGAGTGCGTACTCGACCTCCCCTCGTGACGGAACCCCGATCATGCGTGCTTGAAGACGTCACACGCGTGCTTGAAGAGGGAACACGAAGATCCGCCTTCAAGCACGCGTGTTACGCCTTTAGGCACGCATGTTCCCTCTTCAAGCACGCATGTTCCCTCTTCAAGCACGCATGTGACGTCTTCAAGCACGCGTGTTACGGCTTTAGGCACGCGAGATCGGTGTTCGGGGTCGGTTCGACCGTTCGCCGATCGCGCAGACCTGGATAACCCCTGCGTAGAGCCCACCTCGATCGCATGTCGAGTGCTTCGAAATCGTTGGCGCGTTTGCTGGCGAGCAGAGGAAAAGCGACAGCGAATCCGAGGTTGGTCTGATGCAGCTACGAACAGTCGCCACGGCGGCGAACGAGAAAGGCGCCATCGAACCCGGTCGGCTCCCCGAGCCGGCGTCTCCCTTGCAACCTGCGGTGCTGCAGGCCATCTCCGCGATGCACGCGAGGTACTTCGACCCGATCACGCTGGGGGATCTGGCGTCCGAAGTCTTCGTAAGCCCCTTCCACTTCTCCCGGATCTTCACCAAGGCCACCGGGGTGACCCCCGGCCGGTACCTCACCGCGATCCGGCTCTTCGAAGCCAAACGACTGCTGCTGACGACATCGCTGACGGTGTCGGACATCGTGTGCAGTGTCGGCTACAGCAGTGTCGGCACGTTCACCAGCCGCTTCACCCGTGCGGTCGGGATGACCCCGACCCAGTACCGCGATCCCGAGGTCGGCGAACTGCTTGTCGCGCTGGCCCCGCATTTCCAGCGGCTGCCTTCGCTGGAGTCCCTGCACGGCGCCGGGATGGGCTGCGCGTCACTGCACGCCGGCACCGGCACGATCAGCGTGCGCGTGGAGACCCCGCGCGGGGCGGGCCCGGCGAGTGTCCTCATCGGACTGTTCGCCGAGTCGATCCCGCAGTGCGGCCCGGTCGCGTTCGGCGGACGGGCGAACGTCCTTTCGGCGGACATCGAGATCCAGAACGTTCCCGAAGGCCGGTGGACCGTCATCGCGGTCGCCGAGCACGCCGCCGGGACCGCCGCGTCGACGTTCTCCATGGGCACCCTGCCCGGCCGCGTCGACATCACCCGCTACGGCCGGGTCCACCTGCGGATGCCGATGCGCAGCCCGCGGCCGACCGACGCGCCGATGGCGATCACCCTCGCCGGTGGCCCGGCGTCGACCGGCAACCGCATGACCCTGCCCGCTCCCGACTACCTGCGCGCGGTCGCCTGACCGAGGTCTATTCCGCGGTTCTCCCGGTTACGCAAACCGGGAGAACCGCGGGCGCAACCGTGGAGTAGCTGCCTTATCGCCACGCATGTGAGCCTTTAAGCAGTCCGCAGAATTCGAATCCACCCGTTAGGGGGAGAGTGCGTTGGGCAATGGTTGGCGCACGTTCAGACGTCGCATCATCACTCCGGATGTCTCCGAGACGTCGCTGGACAAGCGGGGTTTTCACAAGAAGAGCCCAGCCGCTCAAGAATTGCTGGAGACCGTCGGTGAGAAATTCCTGCTCGGCTACGCGCACGCGGTAGAAGCGCGTACCACCGGACAGGCGGAAGAATGGCTCGAACGTATTCCGGTCAAATACCGCGGCTTCGCTTACGAAGGCGCGGGAATGGGCTACGGAATGCTGGACGGCCTGCCTGGCGGAGGTCGCGGGCATATCGCGGACTTCCTCGACGGACCGGCCGAGAAGCACGACTACATCATCTACGTCGGCGTCGGCTGGGCGATGGCGCGGCTGCCGCGCTTCCGCTGGCCGTCCGCCGAGGAGTTCGACCCGTTGCTGCGCTGGCTGGTGCTCGACGGGTACGGCTTCCACCAGGCCTACTTCAAAACCGCCAAGTACATCGACGGTCAGTTCCAGGACCCGAACTTCAACTGGCCCGCCGGAAACAACGGCTACTCGTTGCGGGCGATCGACCAGGGCATCGGCCGGGCGCTGTGGTTCGTCTGCGGCACCGACGTCGATCTGGTCACCGAAGCGATCGCGCGATTCCCCGAGCGGCGTCACGGAGACCTCTACGCCGGGGTCGGGCTCGCCTCGACCTACGCGTGCGGTGTCACCTCGGACGAACTGCTGAAGCTCGCCGAGTTCGCCGGTGAGTACCGCGGGAACCTGGCGCAGGGTAGCGCTTTCGCCGCCGAAGCCCGGATCCGCGCCGGACTGCTGATCCCCGAGACCGATGTCGCCACCCAGGTGATCTGCGGGCTGCCGGCCGAGCGCGCCGCGGCCATCACCCAGGAAGTCCGCCCCACCGTGATCGTCGACGGCGAACTCCCGCATTTCGAAACCTGGCGACAGCGCATCGCCGCCGAGGTACTGACTTCTGGAGGTGCAGGTAAATGACCGCGACCTTGGGCTGGCTCCGCAAGCAGCTTGCGGGCATCGTGGCGCTGTTGCTGATGGCGGGACTGTTCGTGGTGGCGCAGCTGCCCACGGTCTCGACCGCCGAGGCGGACACCATGGCCTCGAAGTACGCGTTCGAGCCCTTGACGATCGCCCTGCCGGAGGCGGCGAAGAGCCAGTCGATCCGGACGGTGAACAAGGAGTACGAGCACATCCGTGCCTGGATCTCCTCGGTCGGCGCGGCGATCGCGGTCAACGACCTCGACGGCGACAAGCTCGCGAACGACCTGTGCTTCGTGGACCCGCGCAGCGACCAGGTGGTCGTCACCCCGACGCCGGGCAAGGGCGGCGAGCGGTACGCGCCGTTCGCGCTCGACGCCGCGCCGCTGCCGATGGGCAAGTACATCGCGCCCATGGGCTGTGTGCCGGGTGACTTCAACGAGGACGGCCGGGTCGACCTGCTGGCCTACTACTGGGGACGCACGCCGATCGTGTTCCTCGCCGACCCGTCCGCGACCGGCCTCTCGGCGAAGTCATACGTGCCGGTGGAACTGGTGCCGGGCAACAACGTCAAGAACGGCGAGTACTCCGGTCCGCTGTGGAACACCAACGCCGCGGCCGTCGGTGACTTCGACGGCGACGGCCACCAGGACATCTTCATCGGCAACTACTTCCCCGACAGCGCGGTGCTCGACGACCGGGTCGAGGGCGGGGTCGAGATGAACAAGTCGATGTCGCACGCCGACAACGCGGGTGGCAAGTACATCTTCCGCTTCACCGGCGCCGCCACCCAGGCAGGCAAGCCTTCGGTCACCTTCCAGTGCGACGACCAGGCCATCCCGGCCGACGCCCGCGGCGGCTGGTCGCTGGCTGCCAGCGCCACCGACGTCGACGGCGACAACCTGCCGGAGCTCTACATCGGCAACGACTTCGGGCACGATCGCCTGCTGTACAACAAGTCCACGGCAGGCAAGACCTCCTTCGCCGAGGTGAAGGGGATCCGCGGACCCACCGAGCCGAAGTCCAAGGTGGTCGGCAACGACTCCTTCAAGGGGATGGGCGTCGACTTCGGCGATCTCGACCACGACGGCCTCTACGACATGTACGTCAGCAACATCACGACGTCGTGGGGTATTGAGGAAAGCCACTTCCAGTTCATGAACACCGCCAAGGACACCGCGGATCTGCGTGGCCGTCTGCAGGGCGGCGAGGCACCGTGGGTCGACCGCAGCGCACAGGCGGGCACCGCGTGGTCCGGCTGGGGCTGGGACGTCAAGATCGCCGACTACAACAACAGCGGCGAATCGGTGATCACCCAGGCGACCGGCTTCGTCAAGGGCGACGTCAACCGCTGGCCGCAGCTGCAGGAACTGGCGACGTCCAACGACGAACTGCTGAAGCACCCCTACTTCTGGCCGAACATGGTCGCCGGTGACGACGTCGGTGGCGACCACACCCTGCACTTCTGGGCGAAGGGAGCCGACGGCCGCTACACCGACCTGGCCCCGCGCCTCGGTCTCGCCGTCCCGGTGCCCACCCGAGGCATCGCCACCGGTGACGCCGACGGCGACGGCAAGCTCGACTTCGCCGTGGCACGCCAGTGGGAGCAGCCGATCTTCTACCACAACGTCAGCGCCGGCACCGGGTCGTATCTGAACCTGAAACTCTTCCACGACAAGGCATCGGCGGACGGTCCGCGCAAGGCCGCCGGCACCGCGGCGATCGGCGCGCAGGTCACCGTCATCACCCCCGACGGCAAGAAGTACATGGACCGCGTCGACGGCGGCAGTGGCCACTCCGGCAAGCGCAGCCACGAGATCCAGATCGGACTCGGCAAGGTCACCGGGCCGGTGAAGGTCCACCTGCAGTGGCGTGACCTGACCGGGACCATCCGCACCCAGGAAGTCCAGCTGACCCCGGGCAACCACACGTTCCAGCTCGGCGCTCAGGCTAAGGAGAAGTGACCGTCATGGCTGAGCAGACACTCACCGCACCGAAGAGCAACAAGACGATCACGGCCCTTCGCCGGTTCGCGATCTCGATCACCGTCTTCAACATCATCGGCTACACCGTGCTCGGTTTCGAGCAGCCGTACACCTATCCGTTCATCGCGCTGGCGACGGCGTACACCACGGAAATCCTGCTGGAGATCATCGGGGCGCGTGCCCAGGGGCGGCCGGTTCGCTTCCGCGGCAACGGTTTCAAGGGACTGGTGGAGTTCCTCTTCCCGGCGCATATCACCGGTCTGGCGCTCAACATGCTGACCTACGTCAACGACCAGGTGCTGGTCATGATGTTCGGCGTCGTGGTCGCCGTCGGCGCCAAGTGGGTCCTGCAGGCCCCGATGCGCGGACGGCTCCGCCACTACATGAACCCGTCGAACTTCGGCATCACGATCATCCTGCTGGTGTTCCCCTGGGCGAGTATCGCGCCGCCGTACCACTTCACCGAGCAGGTCGACTCGTGGGTCGGCTGGGTGATCGTCGGCATCATCATGGTGTCGGGCACAGTGCTCAACGCGTTGCTGACCCAGCGGATGTGGTTGATCGGCGCCTGGCTGATCACCTTCGCGTTGCAGGCGATCATCCGTGGTCTGGTGTTCGACACGGCGATTCCCGGCGCGCTCGGGATGATGACCGGGGTGGCGTTCGTGCTCTACACGAACTACATGGTCACCGATCCGGGCACGACCCCGTCGAAGCCCGCGTCGCAGGTGCTCTTCGGTTCGGGTGTGGCCGTGGCCTACGGGTTCTTCATGGTGGTCCACGTGGCGTACGGCCTGTTCCTCGCCACCGCCCTTGTCTGCCTGATCCGCGGGATGTTCCTGTGGGGCCTGCACTTCTCCAAGAAAGCAGGAGAGAAGTGGGAGGCCGAGCAGGCGAAGTCGGCCGAGGTCACCACCCTGCCGAAGCCGGCCGAGAAGCCGGAAACCGAAGAATCCGGGGCCGTGGCGGCATGACCTCCGGTGCGGAAGCCACCCGGGGGGCGCGTCTCGCGCCTCCCGGGCCGCCGCGCAGAGCGACTTTCGGTCTGCTGAAGAAACTTTTCACCGACCGGCTGGCGCTCATGTCGGACTCGGCGGGGAACTACGGGGACGTCGTCCGGATCGCCATCGGTCCGAAGACGATGTACCTCGTCAACCACCCCGACCTGGCGAAATACGTGCTCGCGGACAACGCGGCCAACTACCACAAGGGAATCGGCCTCCAGGAGGCAAGACGGGCACTCGGCGACGGGCTGCTCACCAGTGACGGCGAGGTCTGGAAGAAGCAGCGCCGCACGATCCAGCCGGTGTTCCAGCCGAAGCGGATCGCACGGCAGGCGTCCGTCGTCGCGAACGAGGTCGAAGGGCTTGTGAAACGGTTGCGGGACACGACCGGACCGGTCGAGATCCTGCACGAGATGACCGGGCTGACCCTCGGTGTACTCGGCAAGACCTTGCTCGACGCCGACCTCGGCGGGTTCTCGTCGCTGGGGCATTCCTTCGAGGCCGTGCAGGACCAGGCGATGTTCGAAGCGGTGACGCTGAGCATGGTCCCGCAGTGGGCTCCGCTGAAGAAGCAACTGCGGTTCCGGGGATCGCGGGACGACCTCCGCCGTATCGCCGAAGAACTCGTCGAGCAGCGGTTCACGAACCCGATCGAGAACGGGGAAGACGTCCTGTCCCGGCTCATCGCGACCGACGGCACCCGCGAGCAGATGCGGGACGAGCTGATCACCCTGCTGCTGGCCGGGCACGAGACGACGGCGAGCACGCTGGGCTGGGCGTTCCACCTGCTCGACGAACACCCCGAGGTCGCGGCGAAACTGCGGGCCGAAGCGGACGAGGTCCTGGGCGACCAGGCGCCAACGGCCGACGATCTGCACCGGTTGCCTTACACCTCAAGGGTCATCGAAGAGGTCATGCGGCTGTACCCGCCGGTGTGGCTGCTGCCCAGGGTGGCGCAGGCCGACGACGAGATCGGTGGCTACCACATCCCCGCGGGGTCCGATGTCGTCGTCGTGCCCTACACGCTCCACCGGCACCCGGCCTTCTGGCCGGACGCCGAGAAGTTCGACCCGGACCGGTTCGACCCGGACCGGCCGAGCGGACGGCCCCGGTACGCCTACATCCCGTTCGGTGCCGGGCCGCGGTTCTGCATTGGCAACAGCCTCGGCGTGATGGAGGCCGTTTTCGTGCTGACGATGGTCCTGCGGGACCTCGAACTCAGGAAACTCCCGGGCTACGACGTGGTCCCCGAGGCGATGCTTTCGCTCCGGGTCCGAGGCGGGCTGCCGATGACCGTGCACAGCAGGAACAGGAGGTAGGTTCCGTGGAACCGGACGAACAGGCCAAAGTGCTGACGCTGGAGGCCTACGCGGACACGATCATCCCCGGGGAGAAGCGGTTCCCCGGCGACCACGCGATCGCCGGCGCCTCGCCGGGACCGGGCGCGGTCGTGGCGGGCGCACTCGAACTGCTGCACACCGAGGCGACCGGGGTGACCGTCGGGCTGCCTTATCTGGCGCAGTCGCTCAACGACCACGCGAAGGTCTACGCCAAGGAACACGACCTCACCCTCGACGAAAAGCTTCCCCCGTTCGTCGCGTTGTCCTTCGCGGACCGGACGGGGCTGGTGCGGTCGCTGACCACGCCGGGTCATCCGGAAAAGGACGGCTGGGTCAGCCTCGCCTTGTTCTGCAACATGTCCTTCGACAGCGCGGCGCACAAGCACACCGCCGAAGCCATCGCCGAAGGCCACCCCGGCCTGCTGGCGATGGGGTACACCGCGCCGGACGAGGACGGCCTGTGGCGGTTCCCGAAGTTCTCCTATCGCCGCGAACTGGCGAAACACCACCCCGACACCACGCCTTCCGGGAGCCCGGCATGAGTGCTTACGACAAGACCGACGTCGTCATCGTCGGCAGCGGGTTCGGCGGGTCGATCCCCGCGTACCACCTGGCCGCGGGTGGGGCGAAGGTCACCGTGCTGGAACGCGGGCCGTGGCTGGAGACCAAGGATTTCGAACACGACTACCTGCTCGGCTCGTCCTACACCAGGGCGTTCGAATTCGTCGTCGGCGACGGGATGAGCGTGCTCGGCGGCAACTGTGTCGGCGGCGGCAGCGTGGTGTACTTCGCCGCGATGCCCCGCGCGCCGAAGTTCGTCTTCGAGCGCCACGGCAGCATCGGCCGCCGCATGTGGCCTTCGGTGCTGACACGCGACACGCTGGAACCTTGGTACGACCGGGTTTCCGACTCGCTTCCGGTGTCCAAACAGGACTGGAACGACGTCTCCTACGCCGGTGGCCTGTGGGCGGCGTTCTGCGATCACTCCGGCCGTACCGCCAACCCGGCGCCGGTCGCGGTGGACAACGACCGGTGCGTGAACTGCAACTTCATGATGGCGGGCTGCCGGTTCGACGCGAAACGCTCGCTGCTGACCAACTATCTGCCTGCCGCGCTCGCGCACGGCGCGAAGATCCGTCCGCTGCACGAGGTCCAGCGGATCGAGCGGATCGAAGACGGCGACTACCGCGTTCACTTCAACATCGTCGACGACGTGGACTATCGCCAGCAGTCCGGCAGCGGGACGATCGACGCGAAGGTCGTCATCATCGCCGCCGGCGCCGGTGCGACGCCGGTGATCCTGCAGCGTTCGGAGGCGGCTCTCGGCACCATGCCGCATGCCGTCGGCCGGTACTTCTCCGGCAACGGCGAGCGGCTCAACACCGCGATCGTCAACGAGGAGCGGGTCCGCGAGGTGCTCGGACTGTCCCGTGAGGACGGTAAGGTCTACGAGGCCAACCACATCGGCAAGGGCCCGACCGTGGCGAACTGGGACAAACTCGACGGTTCGCTGCCGGAGTACGAGCGGTATTCGCTGGAGCAGCTGTACTTCCCGCCCGGGCTCGGCACCATCCTCGCGCAGGTGCCCGACGGTGACGAACCACGCTGGTTCGGGGCGCAGAAGAAGGAGATCCTCAAGCAGTGGGCCTCCTGGCTGACCATCTTCCTGATGACCGAGGACGACAACGAAGGCGTCTTCGGCGCGCCGCCGCCCACCGGCAACGCCTACCGCATCTCGCAGCAGATGCTCGGGCGTGGCCCGCTGAAGTACGACCCGACGCCGAACACCCTGCACGGCTGGTCGCTGGCCGACGCGGAGTGCAAGGAGATCCTGGAGAAGGACGGGCTGGCGAAGGTTTCGCCGTGGACCAACGACGTCGTCGGCGCGTACACCGTGCACCCGCTGGCGTCCTGCCGGATCGGTGACGACCCGGCGACCTCGGCGTTGCACCCGAACCACGAACTCCGCGACCACCCCGGGATCTTCGTGACCGACAGCGCTTCCGTCCCCGGTGCGCTGACGGTGAACCCGGCGATGACGATCGCGGCGCTGGCCGAGCGTTCGGTGCCGGGGATCGTGCGGGCGCTGCAGGCACGCGGTGTCGACGTCTCGTACGGTGCTCCGGCGCCCGACGGTTCCATCACCGGCAGGCGGGCGGTCAGCCGTCTTCCCGTGGTGACCGGCTGATCATGGCGCCGACGCTGGTTCGACTCGCGTTGCGCCGGGCGTTGCGTGAGACCCGGTACGTCCGGCCGGTCACTTTCGGCCGGGCGTCCGGGCTCGTGCGCGACGTCTACCGCCAGCTCGAACGGGACTTCGGCATGCTGGCGCCGCCGGTCGCACTGCATTCGCCGTCGCCGCCGGTCCTCGCGGCGAGCTGGCTGATGCTGCGGGAGTCACTGGCGGCGGCCGGGGAGACGAGCCGTGCGGACCGGGAGGTCGTCGCTTCCCTGGTGTCGCAGGCGAATTCGTGTCCCTACTGTGTCGAGGTGCACGGGATGGCACTGGGCTCACTCGGGTATGCGTCGACAGCTTCGGCCGTCGCGGCGGGGGACGCTGTCCCGGATCCCCGCTCGGGTGCGTTGTCGGCGGGTGGCCGTGCCGAGCTGACGGCGGTCGCGTTCACGTTCCACTACCTGAACCGGGTGGTGAGCGTGTTCCTCGGGGCGTCGCCGCTGCCTCCTTCCGTGCCGGATTCCGCACGTTCCAAGGCGAAGGCCGTGCTGAGGCGTTTTCTGAAGCCGGTCTCGGGGGTTTCGCCGGGGCTGGCGTTGGATTTCGTGCCGCCCAGCGCGGACTCGGTGGCCTGGGCCGCGGGGAATCCGGTCGTCGAGGACGCCTTCTCGCGTGCTTCGTCGGCGTTCGCCGCGCTGACGATTTCTCCCGTCGTGCGGGATGTCGTCCTCCGCGAACTGTCCACTTGGGACGGTTCGCCGCCCGGATTGAGCCGGGCTTGGGTGGATTCCGTCGAGGATCCCGCCGCTCGGCTGGCTTTGGTCGTGGCGAAGGCGGCCTACCAGGTCGACGACGCTCTGGTCGCCGCCGCGGGTTTGGGCGATCGGGAACTGGTCGAGCTGGTGGGCTGGTCGAGTTTCGTCGCCGCGCAACGGTGTGTGGTCCTGGAGACCCGTGCCGCCAGGTGACTTGTGCGGGTGGCGCGGCACCGTACTCGCGTGCCCAGAGCCGTCACTCGCGTGCTTAAAGACGGAACTCGCGTGCTTGAAGGGGGAACTCGCGTGCTTGAAGGGGGAACTCGCGTGCTTGAACCTCGCACACCGAGTTCGCCATCCAGGCACGCGAGTTGCGTGTTCAAGCACGCGAGTTACGTGTTCAAGCACGCGAGTTACGTGTTTGAGCACGCCACTCACGACCCACCCGGCACCTTGGCACCGCAAGTAGTCGGCTAATTGCGGTGCGGTGAAGAGTTCCTGTCCATTCAGGAGAAGACCGAGCGGGTGGCAGGGGCAATCCTGGGCGGACGGAACGAGCACGGACGGAACGAGCACGGACGGAACGAGCACGACGGAACGAGCACGGACGGAAGCGAGCCGGGAGCAACTGCGTCGCCCGCGAGCCGGCTTCCCGGTGACTCGGTCCGAAAGGCACGGCGGCCGTCGCGGAACCCGCGGCGGTCGCCGGATTTGTTGGCCTGCCTTCAACAACATGAGAGAAGACTCCACGACCCGCACCGGTTCATGCTTGACGGGACTGCAGATGCGGACGGCGCCGTGGCTCTGGTGACAGAGCCCGCGCCGGAACCGGATTCCATGACTTGAGTGGTTGAGAGCTAGGGGAGTGCGGTGGCATGAGCGTTGAGCGGATTTCGATTGTCGGTATCGGTCTCCGATACCCGGACGCCGGTTCCCCGGAAGAACTGTGGGAGAACGTCCTCGCCGGCCGCCGGGCGTTCCGGAGACTGCCCGACGAGCGGATGAACCGCGAGGACTACTACTCGCCCGACCCGAAGGCTCCGGATCGTTTCTACGCCCAGAAGGCCGCGGTCCTCCGCGACTACGAGTTCGACCGGATCAAGTACAAGGTCGCGGGCAGTACGTTCCGCTCGACCGACACCACGCATTGGCTCGCGCTCGACGTCGCCGCGCAGGCGCTGGCGGACGCGGGTTTCCCCGAGGGCGAGGGCCTCCCGAGGCCCGCGACCGGCGTGGTCATCGGCAACAGCCTGACGGGTGAGTTCTCGCGTGCCAACATCATGCGGCTGCGCTGGCCGTACGTCCGCCGTACGGTCGCGGCGGCGCTTGCCGAGCGCGGCTGGGCCGAGGGGGACACCGCCGAGTTCCTCCACGACCTCGAGGCGCAGTACAAGGCGCCGTTCCCGGAGATCGACGAGGACTCCCTCGCGGGC
The DNA here is from genome assembly GCF_040682875.1 of Amycolatopsis sp. NPDC051071. Taxonomy (NCBI): domain Bacteria; kingdom Bacillati; phylum Actinomycetota; class Actinomycetes; order Pseudonocardiales; family Pseudonocardiaceae; genus Amycolatopsis; species Amycolatopsis sp. NPDC051071. The sequence goes on from NZ_JBFBBY010000002.1 coordinate 25,009, forward strand.
GGGCTGGCGAATACGATCGCCGGCCGGGTCTGCAACTTCTTCGACTTCGGCGGCGGCGGGTTCACTGTGGACGGTGCCTGCTCGTCGTCCCTGCTTTCCGTGGTCAGCGCGGCGAACGCGCTTTCGGGGGGCGACCTCGACGTCGCCATCGCCGGTGGGGTCGACTTGTCGATCGACCCGTTCGAGGTGATCGGGTTCGCCAAGACCGGCGCACTGGCCAAACGGGAGATGAAGGTCTACGACGCCGATTCCAACGGTTTCTGGCCCGGCGAGGGTTCCGGCATGCTCGTGCTGATGCGCGAGGACGACGCGATCGCCCAAGGCAAGCGGATCTACGCCTCCATCGGCGGCTGGGGTGTCTCCTCCGACGGCAAGGGCGGCATCACGCGGCCCGAGGCGTCGGGTCACCGCCTTGCCCTCAAGCGGGCTTACGACAAGGCCGGGTACGGCGTCGAGACCGTCTCCTACTTCGAGGGGCACGGCACCGGGACCGCGCTGGGTGACGCCACCGAGATCGAGGCGCTGTCCACCGCCCGCCGCGACGCCGACCCGCTCGCCGAGCCCGCCGCGCTGAGCACGATCAAGGGCAACATCGGGCATACCAAGGCCGCGGCCGGTGTCGCCGGGCTGATCAAGGCGACACTGGCGGTCTACCACCAGGTCATCCCGCCCGCGACCGGGCACTTCGAGCCGCACGAGTCGCTGGTCGGCGACTCCGCGCGAATGTACGTCCCGGCCGACGCCGGGTTGTGGCCGTCGGACCACCCGGTCCGCGCCGGTGTCTCCGCGATGGGGTTCGGCGGGATCAACTCGCATGTCACCGTCACCGAGGCGCCGGGTGCCGCACGGCGCAAGGAACTCGACGAGAAGACACGCTCGCTGGTCTCCGGCCGTCAGGACAGCGAACTGCTGCTGCTGGACGCCGACGACGCTGCCTCGCTGCGTGGCCGGGTCACCGGGTTGCTGGAGGTCGTGCCGAAGCTTTCGCTCGCGGAGCTCGCCGACCTCGCCGGTACGCTTTCCGCGGAGCTGTCCGGGAAACCGGTCCGCGCGGCGGTCGTCGCGGCCAACCCCGAGGACGCCGAACGCAAACTGGCGAAGCTGCTCGACCTCTTGGGCGTGGGCGAGCCGGAGGTCTTCTCCGCCGGAGAGGGCATCTTCGCGAGCTCGCGTTCCAAGGGGCCGAAGATCGGCTTCCTGTTCCCTGGCCAGGGTTCCGGACGGGGCACGGTCGGCGCGGTGCGCAAACGCTTCGCCCACGCCGACGACATCTACCGCGCCGCGAACCTGTCCACCGGCGCCGACCAGGTCGCCACCGACGTCGCCCAGCCGCGGATCGTCACCGGCTCGCTGGCCGGGCTGCGGGTACTGAAGAGCCTCGGCATCGAGGCACAGACGGCCGCCGGGCACAGCCTCGGCGAGCTCACCGCACTGCACTGGGGTGGCGCGCTCACCGAACGTGACGTGCTCAAGCTGGCCAAGGTCCGCGGCAAGGTAATGGCTACCGCCAGCGCCGGAAACGGTGCCATGGCGGGGATCGCGGCCGCGCCGAACGTCGTCGAGCGGATCGCGGACGGCGAGGACGTCGTCATCGCGGGCTACAACGCACCCGAGCAGACCGTCCTTTCCGGACCGGCCGACGCCATCGAGCGGGTGGTCGCGGCGGCCCGCGCCGAGGGCATCACGGCGACCCGCATCAACGTTTCCCACGCGTTCCACTCGCCGGCGGTCGAACCGGCTGCCGAGGCGATGACGGAGGAACTCGCCGCGTTCGACTTCACGCGGCTGGACAGGCCTGTCGTGTCCACGGTGACCGGTGACGTGCTGCACGCCGCCGAGGACCTGCGTGACCTGTTGCGTGACCAGGTGGTCCTGCCGGTGCGCTTCCGTGAGGCGGCCGCGAAGGTCGCCGAGCGCAGCGACCTGGTGATCGAGGTCGGCCCCGGCCGGGTCCTCACCGGTTTGTTCGGCGAGATCGCGCCGGGTACCCCGGTGCTGGCGATCGACACCGACAGCCCCACGCTGGCCGCGGTGCTGAAGGTGGCCGCCGCCGCGTTCGCGTTCGGTGCCCCGCTGGAGACGTCGGCACTGTTCGCCGGCCGGGTCGTGCGGCCGCTGCCCGCCGACGGGGTGTTCAACTTCCTGGCGAGCCCCTGTGAGGCCGCGCCGTCCATCGGTGCGGACCTGGCCCGTGACCGCGTCGAGGAGCCGGCCGAGGCGACGGCGGGGGAGGCGTCCGAAAGCGGGGGCAGCAGCACCCTCGATCTGCTGCGGAGGCTTGCTTCCGAACGGGTCGAACTGCCGCTGGAAGCCGTCACCGCCGACACACATCCGCTCGACGACCTGCACCTTTCGTCGATCACCGTCGGCCAGCTGGTCAACGACGTCACCCGGGCACTGGGCCGCCCGGCGCTGGAGGGCATGCCGAACTTCGCGACGGTCTGCCTCGGCGAACTCGCCGAGATGATCGACGAACTCGCGCAGACCGCCAAACCGTCCGACAGCAACCACGCCGAGGTCACCGGTGTCGGGCCGTGGGTCCGGCCGTTCGCGGTGGAGTACGTCGTCGCACCGAGGCCGGCACCCGACCTGACGCCTGGTCTCTTCACGGCTGGTCTTTCAAAGGCGACTGGTCTTTCAATAGCGGAGTGGACGGCGTTCGCGCCCGAAGGTCATCCGCTGGCCGAGCCGCTGCGTGTGGCGCTCGCCACGGCGGGCGTCGGCGACGGTGTCCTCCTCTGCCTGAACGAGGACAGCGACGCCGATGACGTCGGGTTGTTCCTGGAAGCGGGCCGCGCGGTACTGGCCGCACCCAACGGCACGCGGTTCGTCGTGGTGCAGCACGGTCTCGGTGCTTCCGGTCTGGCGAAGACCCTTCGACTGGAGGACCCGTCTGCCCGCACCACGATCGTCGATCTGGCCGACGTCAACCCCGTCGACCTCGAAGCCATCGGTGCCGCGGTGTCCACTGTGGTCACCGAGGTCGCGGCGACGAACGACTTCAGCGAAGTCCGCTACGACACCGCCGGTGTCCGCACGGTGCCGAAGCTCGCCGCCCTCGCGCCCTCGGAGTCCGAGGGGACTCCGCTGGGCACGGACGACGTCCTGCTCGTCACCGGTGGCGGCAAGGGCATCACCGCGGAGAGCGCGTTGGCGCTGGCCAAGGACTCCGGGGCGAAACTGGCGCTGCTGGGCCGGAGCGACCCGGCCGACGACGTCGAACTGTCGGAGAACCTCGGCCGCATGAAGGCCGCGGGGATCGACTACCGCTACGAACGCGCCGACGTCACCGCTGCCCAGCAGGTCGCGGACGCCATCGGCCGGATCCAGGCCGAGTTCGGCCCGGTCACCGCGGTCCTGCACGGCGCGGGCCGCAACGAGCCCGCGGCGCTGTTCTCCTTGACCGAGGAGACCTTCCGCAAGACCCTCGCCCCGAAGATCGGCGGCCTCAACGCCGTCCTCGACGCCGTCGACAAGGACAAGATCAAGCTGCTGGTCACTTTCGGCAGCATCATCGGGCGAGCGGGCCTGCGTGGTGAGGCGCATTACGCCACCGCCAACGACTGGATGACCGAACTGACCGTGCGTTTCGGCCGCGAATACCCCCAGGCGCGGGCGATCGCACTCGAATGGTCGGTCTGGTCCGGGACCGGGATGGGCGAAAAGCTCGGTGTCGTCAGTGCTTTGATGCGCGACGGCATCACCCCCATCCCGACCGAGGAGGGCATCGAGATCCTCCGCCAGGTCGTCGGCGATCCGGCCGCCCCGTCGGTACTGGTCGTCTGCGGCCGTACCGCGGGGCTGGCCACCCTGCCGGTGGAGAAGCGCGAACTGCCGCTGACCCGCTTCGTGGACCGCGCCGTGGTGCACTACCCGGGTGTCGAGCTGATCACCGAGGCCGACCTCTCGGCAGGCAGTGACCCGTATCTGGCCGACCATCTGCTCGACGGTCAGCTGCTGTTCCCGGCGGTGATCGGGATGGAGGCGATGACCCAGGTCGCCAAGGCCACGCTGGGCGTGGAAAGCCTGACGGCGCCGGTATTCTCGGACGTGGAGTTCCTGCGCCCGATCATCGTCTCACCGGGTGGGTCGACCACGATCCGGCTCGCCGCGCTGGCCAGGGACGCCGAAACGGTGGACGTGGTGCTGCGCAGCGGGGAAACCGGCTTCAGCGCCGACCACTTCCGCGCCCGGCTGCGGTTCAGCCGTCCGGATCCGCTCGGTGAGACCGTCGTCCGCGACGTCGCCCTGCCGCCGGTCCCGGTGGACCCGACGACCGAGCTGTACGGCACGGTTTTGTTCCAGGGCAAGCGGTTCCAGCGGGTCACCGGCTACCGACGGGCCAGCGCGCGGCACGCGGTCGCGGAGATCGCGACCGGCGCCGAGGTCGACTGGTTCGCGCCGTTCCTCCCGCAGGAACAGCTGCTGGCCGATCCGGGCACCCGCGACGCGATGATGCACGCGATCCAGTGCTGCGTCCCGGACGCGACCTTGCTGCCGCAAGGGATCGAGCGGCTGTACCTCGCCGAACTCGGTGCGCAGGACCCGGATTACGTACTCCTCGACGCCCGCGAGCGGTCGCAGGACGGCGACAGCTACCTCTACGACCTCGACGTCCGTAACCCGGATGGAACGCTCGTGGAGCGGTGGGAAGGGCTGAAGCTGCGCGCGGTCCGCAAGCGCGACGGTGAAGGGCCATGGGTCCCGTCGATGCTCGGGTCCTATTTGGAGCGTTCCGCCGAGCGGCTGCTCGGCTCGTCCCGCGCGATCGTCGTCGAACCGGATCCGGTGGGCGTTCCCGTCGAGACCACGGCCGAACGGCGGGCGCAGACCGCGCTCGCGGCAGGCCGTGCGGTCGACGCCCCGCTGGAGATCCGGTACCGCCCGGACGGGAAACCGGAGGCCGACGGGGTCGAGGTGAGCGCGTCACACAGCGCCGGCCTCACCCTGGCGATCACCGGCACCGGCCGGATCGCGTGCGACGTCGAGACGGCGATCGAACGGGCACCGGAGGACTGGGCGGGCTTGCTCGGCGAGGATTTGCTCGCGGTGGGCGAACTGCTCGCCGCCGACGCCCGCGAGCCGCTCTCGGTCGCGCACACCCGGGTCTGGAGTGCGCTGGAATGCGTGCGCAAGACCGGCGACATGACACAGGCACTCACCGTGCACCGGGTCGACCCGGACGGCTGGGCGGTGCTTTCCCACGGCCGTGCCCGCATCGCCACCTGGGCGACGACGGTCAACGACCGGACCGATCCCGTCGTCTTCGCGGTGCTCCAGGGAGAGGAAGACTGACATGGCCGACTACTACGAGATCCTGCATACGGTCGGGTTCGAAGAGACCAACCTGGTGGGCAACGTCTATTACGTGAACTACGTGCGCTGGCAGGGCCGGTGCCGTGAGATGTTCTTGAAGGACAAGGCCCCCGCGGTGCTCGAAGAGGTCCGTCACGATCTCAAGCTGTTCACGCTCAAGGTGGATTGCGAGTTCTACGCGGAGATCACCGCGTTCGACGAGCTGTCCATCCGGCTGCGGCTGGAAGAGCTGACCCAGACCCAGATCCAGTTCACCTTCGACTACGTCCACCTGACCGCCGACGGGGAGCGGCTGGTCGCCCGCGGACGGCAGCGGATCGCCTGCATGCGCGGCCCGAACACGGCGACGGTGCCCAGCCGGGTGCCCGAGCAGCTGCGTGAGGCGCTGGCCCCGTACGCGGTCAACGGCAAGGGAGAATGACGTGGGCACCGCTGAGCCTGCTGCCGGGTCTACGCCACCGGAGCCGCCGCGGCCCGTGCTGAAACGGCTGCCGACGCCCGCCACGCGGCGACGGCTGTCCGCTCAGGCCGGGCTGCGGGAGGTGATGGGCCAGTTCGCCACCGGGGTCACCGTGCTGACCGCGGGCGGCGAACGGGCACACGGGATGACCGCCAACGCCGTCACTTCCGTGTCGCTGGAACCACCGATGGTGCTGTGCTGCGTTTCCCGCGCGGCCCGGATGCACGAAGCGATCGTGACGGCAGGCTCGTACGCGGTCACGGTGCTGGCGTCGGACCAGAAGGAACTCGCGAAGTACTTCGCGGACTGGCGACGCCCGGCCGGGCTCGCGCAGTTCGATTCGGTGGACTGGACGGCCGGGCCGCAGACCGGCTCCCCGCTGCTCGACGGCGCGCTGGCGTGGCTGGAATGCGAATTGGCCGAGGTCTACGAAGGCGGCGACCACTCGATCTTCCTCGGCAGGGTGGTCGCCTCCAGCCGCGGTACCGCGCAGGACTCGCTGGTCTTCTACGGCGGCGGCTATCACCAGATCGACGGCCGCGTCCGGGCAACCGCTTGACAGGAAGGGGAAAGATCATGACCGCCAACGAATCCGCCACCGTCCGGTCGGACGAGACACCGCCATCGGTGCACTCGCTCGACCGGCCGCCGGTGGTGACCACGATGCCTCGGCTTGGGCGGGGGGTGTGCTGGCGCGACATCGTGCGCGAGATCGAAGCCGACGAACTCGAGCGCGAGGCCCGCCTCAAGGAGGCGGCGTGACCCTGCAGGGTGATCCGGGCGCTCAGCGCACGGAGGATTCCGAGGTGGTGCCGCTGCCGGAAGACCGGCTGCGGCGCCCCCGGCTTCCGAGGACGACCGACGGGCAGGTGATCCCGCTCGCCCGCGGCACCGAACCGGTGCATCCGCCCGAACCGACGATGCCGCTGCTGCGCACCCAGCGCGCCGAACTGCGCGAACATATCGTCGACGGACGGCTCGACGGGGTCCGGCGGCAGCATTCGCTCGGCAAGCACACCGCGCGCGAGCGGCTGGACCTGTTGCTGGACCCCGGTTCCTTCACCGAGGTCGAGTTGTACCGGCGGCATCAGGCGAGCGGGCTCGGGCTGGCGGAGAACCGGCCCTACACCGACGGCGTCGTCGCCGGTTCGGGCACGATCGACGGACGGCGTGTTTTCGTCTACGCGCAGGATTTCACCGTCTTCGGCGGGTCGCTCGGCGAGGCGCACGCGGCGAAGATCCACAAGGTGATGGATCTGGCGATCTCCACCGGTTCACCGCTGATCGGGCTCAACGACAGTGGCGGAGCGCGGATCCAGGAAGGCGTCATGGCGCTCAACGGCTACGGCGGCATCTTCCGCCGCCAGGTCGAGGCGTCCGGCGTCATCCCGCAGATCAGCGTGGTGCTGGGGCCGTGTGCGGGCGGGGCGGCGTATTCACCCGCGCTCGCGGACTTCGTCTTCATGGTGCGTGACACCGCCCGCATGTACCTGACCGGGCCGGACGTCGTCGAAACCGTGACGGGTGAACGCGTCAGCCATGACGAACTCGGTGGCGCGGACGTGCACGGCGCGTCGTCCGGGGTGGCGACCGTGGTGCACGACGACGAGGAGAGCTGCCTCGCCGACGTCCGCTACCTGGTGTCGCTGCTGCCGTCGAACTACCTCGACCCCGCACCCCGCGAGCCGTCGCGGGACGCGGGCAAGGACCGGCGGCCCCGGTTCGCCGAACTCGTTCCGGTGGAGCCGAACAAGCCCTACGACATGCGGGACGTGTTCGCGGAACTGGCCGACGACGGCGAGTTCTTCGAACTGCACGAACGGTGGGCGCGGAACGTGCTGTGCGCGCTCGCGCGGATCGACGGGCGGGTGGTCGGCCTGGTCGGCAACCAGCCGGTGGTGTTCGCCGGCGTGCTCGACGGTCCCGCCTCGCAGAAGGCGGCGCGGTTCGTGCGGTTCTGCGACGCGTTCGGCATCCCGCTGGTGACCCTCGTCGACGTCCCCGGTTTCCTGCCGGGTGTCGAGCAGGAGCATTCCGGGATCATCCGGCACGGCGCCCAGCTGCTGCACGCCTACTGCGAGGCGACCGTGCCGCGGATCCAGGTCATCCTGCGCAAGGCCTACGGCGGCGCGTACATCGTGATGGACTCGCGGTCCATCGGGACCGACCTTTCGCTGGCCTGGCCGACCAACCAGATCGCCGTCATGGGCGCCGAGGGCGCGGTCAACGTGTTGTTCCGCCGGGATCTCGCGGCCGCGTCCGACCCGGACGCGTTGCGCGCCCACCTGGTCGCGGAGTACACCGAGGAGTTCATGAACCCGCAGTACGCCGCCGAACGGGGGCTCGTCGACGACATCATCGATCCGGCCGACACCCGCTCCGCCGTCGCCAGGGCGCTGGACATGCTGCAGGACAAGCGAAAGGCGGCGCCGCAGCGTAAGCACGGCAACCACCCGATCTGAACGGGGGACCACCATGCCACCGTCCGAAAAGGACACTGGGGTGCCGGTCTTCCGGGTTCTGCGGGGGGACCCGGAAGACGCCGCACTGGCGGCACTCGTCGCCGTCTTCGGCGCGCTCGCGGCCGCGGTGCCCCCGCCCGCCGCTCCCGTGCCGTCGGCCTGGTCACCACAGACCAGGCCTGCTTGGCGTACGTCGACCCTGCCCTGAACCCGGGCTCAAGTCCGTGAAGGCCGCCTTCCCGAGGTTTCCACTTACGTTCTGAAAAATGATCAGAACTTCGGGGGCCTCAGGGTTCGTCACCACGAGGGGTAGCGTCGGGCGGAGTCAGGCCTGAAGTCGCAAACGCCAGCCGACGTAGTCACGCGCGATGCGCCGGTTTGCACCATGACGGGAGCGCATGAGCGAGCTGGGCGCGGCGTTGCGGGCGGCACGGGAAGCTGCCGGGATCAGCCTGTCCGCGATGGCCGCGAAGACCCACTACAGCAAGCCCTATCTCAGTCAGCTCGAAAGCGGCACTCGCACGGCGAAGCCGGACCACGTGACCGCGTACTCCCGCGCCCTCAACGTCGCGGTTGACGCGCTCTACGGTCCTCCGCTCGACCCGCTCCGGATAGCTCACGAATGGCTCGTGGCGGACACCCCAGTCACGGTTCACCGCGAGGCGGGTCGTCGCGTCGGAGCGAGTCTCGCCGACGAGCTGGAAGACCGCGTGATGGAACTCCGGCTGCTTGACGACACGGTGGGCGGCGGGGACCTCATTCCACTCGTGCGACGCGAACTGGCCAACACGGCGGAGATCGTGAAGCACGGGAGCTATGCCGAACCGGTCGGTCGAAGACTCCGCGTGATCGTCGGCGAGCTGGCCCAACTCTCGGGATGGGTCGCCAGCGACGCCGGGCACTATGTCGAGGCTCAGCGGACTTACCTGGCGGGCGTGTCCGTGGCCGCGGAGGCCGGAGACGCCGCCCTCGCCGGGCAACTCCTTTCCTCGCTCTCCTACCAAATGGCTAACGTCGGTGACCCCGTCGATGCCGCGCTCCTCGCGAAAAGCGCGGTTGCCGGTGCTCGTCACGCGTCGCCGGTCGCACGGACGCTTCTTCTTGAGCGCGTGGCGTGGGCCAGCGCACGGTCGCGGGACCGGGATACGGCTCAGCGTGCACTCGACGCGGTTGACGACGCCTACGAAGCACGCTCAGCGGAGATCGCCGAGCCGCACTGGGTCTACTGGATGTCGCGGGACGAGATCGACGTCATGGCTGGGCGGTGCCTCATCGAACTCGGCGATCCGTCGAGCGCCTCGCCGCTCCTTACGACAGCGATCGACGGGTACGACACGAACCATGCGCGAGAGGTGGCGCTCTACCAAACGTGGCTCGCCGAGTCATACGCTCGTACCGGCGAGCTGGACGCGGCGCGCGGTGTCATCGAGAGGGCCAGAACGGCGACGTCGGACGTGAACTCCGCGCGGCTTGTGCACCGAGTCGAAGAGATCGAAAGGCTTGTGGGGTAAGGGCCGGGTGCCGAGTTCCGCTCGACGCCGAGTTGCCGGTATCCGCGGTTGAAAGGCCGCATCTCGCCACGGGTGTTCACGCGGCGCCGGCGGTCGCGAGCCGGTGCGCCGCCTCGGTCTCCCGCCGCGGGGGATACGTGCTGTGGCGGGGATGCACGGCGACGTAGAGGATCCCGCCGGCGACCACCGTCTCCAGGTCCGTTCGCTCCCCAGGCTCGAACGGGCCCCCACAGGCCGCGCAGGTCCGCTGGCGCTCCGCGGCGCTCACGACCGGTCCCGTTGCTCCGGGACGTCCGGCTCGGGCCACGAGAGGCCCAGCAGGTCGACGTCCAGTTCGTCGTCGGCGTAGATCTCGTACGGGTCGAGTCGGTCGGTCATGGCTGGCTCCTCGGGTTTTCGGCTGCTACCAGAGCACTACCAGGAGCCCCTTGCCGGCGACTTGTTATTTGCTCATCGCCGATCTTCAGCCGTCCTCGAGTACATCGCGATCGCTCTCCGATCGGACGGGTCCATCCTTGGTTGTCAAGTGAGTTGTTCATCCAAGATCGGGAGGAACGTCATGGCGGCACAGCTGCGAATTTGGGTGGTGACCGATGATTTCGACCCGTGCGGGATCGCCGAGGCAGGGGAGACGGCCAACGCCGCGGAACCGAGGCGGAGCCCCGAAAACCTGGTCGGCGAGCATGTCGTCCTTGGCTACAGCTGATGGACATGAGCGGCGAGCGGCAGGGACAGCACGAACAGAGAAGACCATCGGGTATCGCGCGCGGGAGAATGAAGATCGTCCGCGACCCGGCGAGACATCGAGGAGGCCTTCGGATGGCTATGCGCCTCCAGCTCACGTCGGGTTTGCAGGTGCTGGAAGAATGGGCGGGCAACGCACAGCAGGCCGACCGCAATGTTATCTACGAAGCCCTTTTCGCGGTAGCCGACGGATCCGCTTTTCTCATCTACGACATTTTCGGAGATGGCCGCGATCCGCATCAATTCATCATTCTGGTGAAACATGACCTGGTCATCAGGATAGGGCTCAAGCGCACCGATTCCTCGTTCGAGATCGTTTATATCGGCGCACTGGAGCACGGGACACCCGCCGCGGTGTGGGCCGAGGACTCCGACGGCTCCTGACCTGCGTGCACGGGCGGGTGAGGCCGAAAAGACCAGGCTTCATACCGCTGAACGGCCCAGTATCGTGACCGATGCCGACGGCCTTTCGCAGTAGTGGATCATGCGTTCCTCATCTTGACATCGTCCGCTCCGGCGTGAAATTCTTTCCCTGATTACGGATGGGGAATTATGCCGTAGGTAAATTGCGGTATTCGAGGTCTGGAGGCACGAAAATGTCGTCACCCGAATTTCCTGGATTGGATGTGTCGACGCGGGTACGCGCGCGTGACATTCAGATGGCCGGAGTGGCCGACGTCCGCCGCCGGGTGCTGATGATCTCCGGCGCGATCGACACCACCGAGCACGACGTGTCGGTCAGCGTCAACCTCCCGGAACCGGGCCGCTGGCAGGTGATCAAATCCGAGACCAACCTGACCGACAAGACCTGGGTCGCGATGCAGGTCGTCACCGACGAGGATTCGACCTTCGTCAACGACGCCGAGACGCTCGTGCTTTCGCGCCAGTTCTCGAAGTCCTTCATGACCCCCGACCAGCGCCGCCTCACCTTCTACGACGGTGAAGTGCGTCCCGGCGAGGCCGTGCTGAAGGTGTACTCGCTGGACGCGGGTGGCCGGAAGCCGACCTACTCCTACTCGCGCTACAGCCCCATCGCCACGGACACCGCCGAGCAGTCGCAGCAGACACTGGAAGAACTGATCAGCAACGGGATGCGGCAGCGTCCGGTGATCGAGCTGATCGTCCCGGTGACCGTGATCGGCTGAGTCCGGCCGTGATCACCTTCGTTCCCGGACCCCAGCTGCTCGATTCGCCGCGCGGACGGGAATGGCCGGTCCTCCCGGCCGTCCGCGCGGCCGCCACCCCCGAACCGCCGTCCGGCGCCGACGTCGTCATCGTCGGTGCCGGCCCGGCCGGGCTCGCGGTCGCTTCGGCACTGTGGCACCACGGGGTGCGTGACATCGTCATCGTGGACCGCGACGGCCGTCCTTGCGGCCGCTTCTTCGACCGGATCGATCTGCTCGGCCAGCGCGTGTTGCGCTCACCCTACGAACACCACCCCGGCGTCGAGGGCTACCGCGACTGCGAACTGCTGGACTTCGCCCGGCTGCACTGGTCGGTGCTGACCCCGGTGGAACGCCGCGAGATCCGGATGGCGCAGGCCGGGCACCGCTCGGTCGTCCCCGTCGACGTCTTCGAGGCCTACTGCACGCATCTGGCCGCGAGCCATCACGTCACCGAGCGGACCTGGCGTGGTTCGGTCCGCGAGGTCCTGCCGACGTCGGACGCGGTCACCGTACGCGCCGACCGGTTCTCCGTCACCGCGCGCCACGCGGTCCTGTGCCTCGGCGAGGAACGCCGGTCCGCGCCGGATCACTGGTGGGGTGGCGGTTATCCGCCGCGCGGCGTGAGCTACTGGGACGAACCCGTTCCCCCCGGCGGGAAACGGCTCGCCGTCGTCGGTGCCGGTCTCACCGCCGCGCATCTGATCGCCAACGGGCTCGCCCAGGGTCGCGAGGTGCACTGGGTGGTCCGCGAAGCAGGCGAGCGCTATCAATGCGCCGACGTCAACTCGTCGTTCTTCCGCCCGGAAGGCCGCGCCCGCTTCGACGGGGTGGACTGGTCCGACCGGCTCGAACTGATGGGCCGCTTCCGGCGCGCGTCGATCATGTTCGAGTTCCGGCCGCTGCTCGAAGCGGCCGAAGCCGAAGGACGGCTGATCGTGCACCGCGGCAAGGCGATCACCAAGGTGACGCCCGGCGTCGGCCTCCGCCTCGAAGACGGCTCGACGATCTCGGTCGACCACGCCGTGCTGGCGCTGGGCACCTCGCCGTCGATCGGTGACGGCCTGATGCCCGACGCCGCCGTCCTCGACCGTGGCGGCTGGCCGCAACTGGACGAGCGCACCTTCGCCTACACCGGCGCGCCCCGGGTCTTCGCCGTCGGTGCCGCCGCGGGGATGGCGCTGGGTCCGGCCGCCCGCAACATCGACGGCCACCGGGTCGCCACCGCACGGGTCGCGGCCGCCGTCGCCGAGAACCTGCGCCGGGACGCCCCGCTGCGGGCCGCCGCGAAGGACGTCGCCCGTGTCTGAGCCCTACGACTCCCGGTTCACCCTGCCCTCGGTCGACGACACCCCGTCGACCGAGGCGGGGGTGATCCTGATGGGACTGGACGCCGAACGCCTGCTCGCCGGGGTCGGCCTCGCGCGGATCGCCGACGAACCCGCGCTGGTGGCACTCGCCGTCGACCAGGCCCGGCACGACGCGCTCGCACTCGGCACCGCCGCGATGGTCGAGGCGGGCATCACCCGCTGGCGCGCGGTCCGCCCGCTGATCTCGGCAGGGCCGGAGATGACAGCGGCCGGTTCACTCCGGAAAGAATGGGAGCAGACCAGCGCACGGGTCACCGCCACGGTGCCAGGGCTGGGACCGGCGTCGGTCGCCTGCCTCGCGGCCTGCTGGCTGCGCCGCGACGACGTCGACAAGTTCGCCGAACTCGGGCGGGCGCCGGAGAAGGGGAGTACCACGCGCGATGTCCTATCTCGAGTCTTTGCCGACTGACGCCACCCTGCTGCAGGTCTTCCAGAAGTTCCCCGCCCCGGCTTCGAAACTGCTGGACTTCCACGAACTCGTCATGCGCGCGCCGTCGGCGTTCAGCGCGGGGGAGCGGGAACTGATCGCGGCCTACGTCTCCGGCGTCAACGATTGCCAGTACTGCCACGGGGTCCACACCGTCACCGCGGAGGCTTTCGGTGTGCCGGAAGGACTTCTGGCCACCGCACTGGCCGATCTGGACTCCTCGGCCGTCGACGAGCGCATGAAGCCCGTGCTGGCCTACGTGGGCAAGCTGACGCGGACGCCGTCGAAAGTGACCGACGCGGACGCCGAAGCCGTCTTCGCGGCGGGCTGGGACGAGGCCGCCCTGCACGACGCCGTCCTCGTCTGCGCGCTGTTCAACTTCATGAACCGGATGGTCGAGGGACTCGGGATCCGCGCCGACGCTGCCTACGCGAAGACCTCGGGCGTGCGGCTGAAGGACGGCGGCTACGCCGGTCTCGCGGACCTGCTCGCCCGCGTCTAGTGCCCTGCGTCCGCACACCTGCCTCCGGGCAAGTGGGTTGTGAGCGGTAAGTCGTGTTCTCTTGTGGGGTAAGGCAAAGGTGGCGCCTTCGGGTGAGGTGGTGCCTGGGGTGGCGCGGCACGCACTCGCGTGCTTGAAGGCGTAACTCGCGTGCTTGAAGGGGGAACTCGCGTGCTTAAAGACGTAACTCGCGTGCTCAGACCCCGCACACCTGAGTTCGGCATCCAGCACGCGAGTTACGTGCTCAAGCACGCGAGTTACGTCTTCAAGCACGCGAGTTACGCCTTCGCTCTGGCTGCCGACCCCGCGAACAGCCACTCACGAACCCTCGCCGTCCGCATTTAGAGGACTAAACGCGACCCACGAATGACTACGCCATCCGGGTGGCGCGATCCGTCAAGTGACCACACTCGGTCATTATCGCCTGGTGAGAACAGCCCGCGACGCTTCGTGTCCGGAGCGCGCGGGACTGCTCCATTCGATAGTTGTGACCGGGCAAACAGAGCAAACCAGGAGAACCTTCTGGAGTAGGCGAAAAGCACGGCGCCGCGATGATGCCTGTCACTGGCTGCGTACCCGCCCCGGGCAGCACGATTCCCACATCGAAGGAACACCCCGAAAACCATTGAAACGCCTGGGAGCAACTCGATGAAGAACGCTGTGACCGACAACGTCCGCTCGCTCTTCGCCGTCCGGGGGATCGACACCGATTCCGCCGGGAACCACGTCGACCTGGTGATCGACCGTTTCGACAACTGGACCAACCGGCCGGGCGGGCAGGTCTTCGACTGCTTCACCGGTGCCTGCTGTACGTCTCCGCCCCTGGCCGAAGCGAGCTGAGAGCGTCCCGCCCGCCGTCGCTCGCGCCCCGAACGCGAGTGGCGGCGGGTTTCTCCGCGCGTGGGAGGGAAACCGCGATGACCCCGGCCAAGACGAACCCGGCCAAGACGAACCCGTGGCGTGTCCTCGGTGTGCTCTGTATCGCGAACTTCCTCGTGCTGCTGGACACCACCATCGTCAACACCGCCGTACCCGACATGATGACCCGTCTCGACGTCGGGATCGGCGAGATCCTCTGGATCCTCAACGGTTACCTGCTCGCCTTGGCGTCGCTGCTCGTCTTCTTCGGCAGGCTCGGTGACCTGGCCGGGCCGCGGCGGCTGTTCGTGCTGGGGCTCGCGGTGTTCACACTCGCCTCCGCGCTCTGCGCGCTGGCGGACGGCCCCGCGTTGCTCATCGCCGCCAGGGTCGCGCAGGGGATCGGCGCCGCGATACTGAGCCCGCAGGCGTTCGTGCTGATCGCGGCGATCTTCCCGGCCGAACGGCGCGGGGCCGCGTTCGGCCTGTTCACCGCGGTCGCCGGGATCGCGGCCATCAGCGGCCCCACCCTCGGCGGGCTGCTGGTCACCGAATTCGGCTGGCAGTCGGTGTTCCTGCTCAACGTCCCGGTGGGGATCGCCGGCATCCTGCTCGCACTGCGCGTGGTGCCGGACGCCCGTACCGGCAGGTCGCACCGGTTCGACGTCGTCGGCGTGCTGCTGGTGACCCTCGGCCTGATCGGTCTCGTCCACGGCCTGATCGAGGGCACGATCGCGAGTTTCGCCGTCGCGATCGTCGCACTCACCGTGTTCGTCCTCTGGGAGCGGCGGAGACGCGATCCGCTGGTACCGCTGGGACTCTACCGGGACCGCGGCTACCGCGTGGCCACCGTGCTCACCGGCGTGACGGCGTTCTCGATCGCCGGTTTCCTGCTCGTCTTCGTGCTCCAGACGCAGAACCTGCTTGGTATGAGCCCGCTGATGTCGGGTGTCGCGGCCCTGCCGTGGACGCTGGCACTGAGCGCGGTCGCCCCGGTGGCCGGACGGCTGGCCGACCGGTTCGGCGGCCGATGGCTGCTTGTGGGTGGTCTAGGCCTGTACGCGGCGGGGGTGGCCGCGACGGCGTTCCTACCGGACGAGACCTCGACGGCCGCCGTCTTCGTGGCCCCGTTGATCGCCGTCGGCGTCGGGCAGGGGCTCGCCATCGCCCCCGCGACGACCGAGGCGTTGCGCACCATCCCGCCGGATTCCGCCGGCGCCGCGTCGGGTGTGCTCAACACCGCCCGCCACGTCGGTTCCGCGCTCGGCGCCACCGTCGCGGGGGTGTTGTTCCAGGCCAGGCTCTCCGACGGCCAGCTCGGTGCCGCACGCACGACGTTCCTGATGCTGGCGGTCGTACTCGCGGCCGCTGCGCTCCTGGCGGTACGCATGCCCGGACGACGTCCGGTCGTCGCGACGGAAAGTCACCGACCGACTGCGGAATCCGTAGTCGCGTGACTCGTTTGCCGTAGCGCCTCGTAGGCGGCCGAGACCGACTCACCACCCGAACGGTGGAACGCGTTCTGTTCGGGCGTGTTTATGTTGGATGACGGGGGCGTGCGCGGAGGGGCGGCGCGATGGTGATCAGAGTTCTCGTGGCCGAAGACATGCACATCGTCAGGGGGGCACTTGTAGCGCTACTGCGGCTGGAGCCGGATATCGAAGTGGTGTCCGAAGTGGCGTCCGGTGACGAGATCCTCGCCGCCGCACGGACTTCGCGGACCCAGGTCGCGGTCATCGACATCGACCTCCCCGGCAAGGACGGCCTCACCGCGGCCACCGAACTGCACGAGCAGCTTCCCGAGGTCAGAACGCTGATCCTGACCAGCCTCGGCAGGCCGGGCACCCTCCGCCGGGCACTGGCGGCCAAGGTGAACGGATTCCTGTTGAAGGACGCCCCGGCGGAGAAGCTCGCCAACGCCGTCCGCGGGGTCGCCGCCGGACGGCGGATGGTCGACGGCGATCTGGCGCTGGCCGCCTGGGACACCGTGGACTGCCCGCTGACCCCGCGCGAGATCGACGTCCTGCGGCTCACCGCGGAAGGCCGCGACACCCTGGAGGTCGCGGCGAAGGCCTTTCTCTCCACCGGAACCGTGCGCAACTACCTGACCACGATCGTTTCGAAGCTCAACGCGCGCAACCGGGTCGACGCGATCCGGATCGCCAAGGAGTCCGGCTGGATCTGACGCCCTAAACCGGGACCACCGCGCGCAACCGGAACCGCCCGTCGGGCTCGACACCGGCGGTCAGCTCGCCGCCCAGTCCGGCGACGCGGTCGGACATGTTCGTGATGCCACTGCCCGCGGCCTCGACCCGCACCGGCTTCTCCGGCTCCGGCGGGCGCCCGTTCTGGACGCCGTCGTTGACGATGTCCAGTGAGACCCCGGCACCGAAGCGCCGCACGGCGATCTCGCAGGATTCGACCTTGCTGTGCCGCAACACGTTCGTGACGCCCTCACGCAGCACCACGGCCAGCACAGTGCGTATCTGTGCGGGCAGGTCGTCGTATTCGATCTCCAGCCGCACCTGGACGTCGGCGGCTACCAGTACCGCCTGCGCGGACCGGGATTCCTGGTCGAGTGACAGTTCCCGGTAGCCGCTCGCCACCGACCGGACGTCGGTCAGCGCCTGCCGGGTCAGCCCGAGGATCTCCAGCAGCTCGTCGGAGGCCCGCGTGGTGTCGATGTCCATGATCCGGCTGGTCAGTTCGCTCTTCAGTGCGATCGCCGAGAGGCTCATCCCAAGCAGGTCGTGCAGGTCGCGGGCGAAGCGCAGCCGCTCCTCGGCGACCGCGACCTCGGCGAGGCGTTTCCTGGTCTCGCCCAGTTCGGTCACCAGCCGGATCAGCCAGATGAGACCGAACACCATCAGCCCGGTGTTCAGGATGGACGCGAAGCTGTAGAACCCGCCGAGGAAATTAGTGCCGTACTCGATCCGGATCAGCACCACGCCGGCGGCGGTCGCGGCGAACGCCGTCCAGCCCGCCAGCGGCGGCAGCACCAGCAACGCGGTGCCGGCGAACAGGCTGGGCAGGCTCACCCAGGAGTTCCCGAGCGGGATCAGCGGCAGGAAGATCAGGCAGGCCTGGACGAACAGCAACGCGTAGCTCTGCCGTGAGCGCAGCCGGACGTTCGGCCGGGCGAAATAGGACAGTTGCAGGGTGATCAGCGCGGTGAGATACCCGGCGATCAACGCGATGGACCAGCCATCCTTCGTCAGCATGAAGGCCCGCGTCATCGCGGAGAGACCGAAGAGGATGAAGACCACCGTCAGTGTCCACTGGACGTTCCTGGCGTCGATCCGCGACCACTGACCGGGAGTTTGCTCCAGCGCCGTCTCGGTGGGTTCGACCCGCTCGGATACCGGGAGTTCGGCGTGCAGCCGCCACCGGCCGCCCGCGTCGAGGCCCGCGGTCAGCTCGCCGCCGTGCCCGGCGACCTCCGCGGTCACCGAACGCAGGCTCTCGGCGGTTTCCTCCGGGACGTCCTCGTGCGCCGTGCCGTCGTGGACGATCTCCAGCCCGACCCGGCCTTCGCACATCCGGACGGTGATCTCGCAATGCTCGACGCCGGTGTAGCGGAGCACGTTCGTGACGCCCTCCCGCAGCACCTTCGCCAGCAGGGTGCGCAGCTTCACCGGCAGCTCGACCTGTTCGAAATCGAGCCGCACCGCGACGTTCGACGCCGAGAGCAGCGAGACCGCGGTCCGTGATTCCTTCTCCAGCGACAGCTCCCGGTACCCCCTGGCCACCGACCGCACGTCGGACAGCGTGCGCTGCGCGATCCCGGTGATCTCGGCGAGTTCCTCGCGGGCCCGGTCCAGCGATTTGCGCAGCAGCCGGTGCACCAGTTCGCCCTTGAGCGCGATCGCCGAAAGGCTGAGCCCGAGCAGGTCGTGCAGGTCCCTCGCGAACGCCAGCCGCTGCTCGGCCACCGCCCGCCTCGCCAGTTCGGTCCTGGCCTGGTGCAGTTCGGTCACCAGCCGCGCGAGCCAGGTCAGCAGGTAGACGACCAGCGCGTAGAAGACCGCGGTGATGCTGTCGAACACCGCGCCGAGCCACGTGTCGTCGTAGCTCCACAGGATCCAGGTGGTGCCCGCCATCAGCACGGTGAACACCGCCCAGCCCGTCCGCGGCCGGAAGAGCAGCAGTGAACTTCCGGCCGCGAGAGTGGTCAACGAGCTCAGCGCCGCCTCGAACTGCAGGGTCGGCAGATACGCCAGGCAGGCCTGGACCACCAGCATCGCCTTGGCCAGCCGGGTGTCGAGGCGGACCGCCGGGCGGCTGAAGTACAGCAGCTGGATCGCCAGCACGGGGCCGACGTACAGCACGGCCATCAGGCCTTGCCAGAAGTCCACCCCCGGCCGCAGCAGTACGGCGAGGAGGCCGAACAGGCAAGAGTTGACGAAGACGACGGTGATGATCAGCCCGGCGAGGAACAGCGCCCGCCGGGGCCGCCGGTCGATCCCGGCGGTTCCCAGAGGTTCGGCGGTCACCGCGAGCTGTTCCGGCACAGGCACCCCAGTGGTAACAGGAGACGTCTTACGATGTTGTGCTTCGCCCTCACGATGGCCGTGGCCGGGCGCCGCACGATATTCCCTCGCGGTGTATTCGGATCCTAACCCATGCTTGTTACCCCGGTTGCTCCTTCCGGGTAAAGGGGAACGGCGAACGGGGAGACGTTTTTCCCTACTGGGGACAAGGAAAAACGCAGATATCACCCGTGCGGGTGTGGGACGTTCGCACCACGGCGGCGATCTCGGAACACGCCACGATCGAAGACGCGGCGGCTCAGACACTCCGAAGGTTCCGAGGACTCCGAGGGTTCCACTGTGTACGCCGGGGCCGGTGGCTCTAAGCTCGGCGCATGGCCAGGTATTTCGACGTACATCCGGAAAATCCGCAACGGCGCGCGATCGGACAGGTCGTCGACATCCTGCGTGAGGACGGGCTCATCGCCTACCCGACGGACTCCTGTTTCGCGCTGGGCTGCCAGCTGGGGAACAAGGACGGTATCGATCGGATCCGGAGCATCCGCAAGCTCGACGACCGCCACCACTTCACCCTGGTATGCCAGGACTTCGCCCAGCTCGGCCAGTTCGTGCACATCGACAACGCGGTCTTCCGTGCGGTCAAGGCGTCCACCCCTGGCAGTTACACCTTCATCCTCCCGGCCACCAAGGAGGTCCCGCGCCGTCTGCTGCACCCCAAGAAGAAGACGGTCGGCGTGCGCATCCCGGACCACGTGGTCACCCAGGCGTTGCTGGGGGAACTCGGCGAACCGCTGCTGTCGAGCACGCTGCTGCTGCCCGACCAGGAGGAGCCGATGACCCAGGGCTGGGACATCAAGGAGCGGCTGGAGCACGTGGTGGACGCGGTCATCGACTCCGGCGAGTGCGGCGTCGAACCCACCACGGTGATCGACTTCTCGTCGGGGGAGCCGGAGATCGTGCGCCGGGGTGCCGGAGACACCACCCGCTTCGAATGACGCCGGTGGGACCGGTCGCCCCGGTCCCACCCTGGAAGCGTCTTCAGTGCGCGACGAGCCCTTCGATCTTCGACGGCGCCGAGGGGATGTGGAACAGCCGCGTGAACAGCTCCAGATGCGCGGGGTCGCCCTTGATGGCCACCGCGCCGCAGGTCAGCGCGCTCGCCGCGTCCAGCTCGCCGTTCAGCAGTTTGAGCATGAGGGGGCCACGCGGCTCGATGACGATGTCCGGAGCCGGATGCGGTCCCTCACCCGCGGTCACCGTGCCGTCCTCGACCACCGCGTGGACGATCATCTGATCGCCGTAATGCAGCTCGAACGAGCCCTGGACGCCATGGGCTTCGTCCGGCTGGAACGTCGTGTAGAGCGACAGGATGGCCGCGTCGAGGGTGAACAGGTCGTCCGCGGCCGGGTCGGTGAGCGACCGCGCACCCCACAGGCCCAGCTGCAGCAGGATCTGGTCGAGGTCGTTGCCGTATTCGGTCAGCTCGTAGACCACCCCGGCGTCGAGCTGCGAAAGCACCCGGCGCTGGAGGACGCCGTGCCGCTCGAGCTCGTTGAGCCGGGTCGACAGGATGCTCGTCGGGATCTTCGGCAGGCCATGCTGCAGTTCGTCGAAACGCTTCGGGCCGAGCACCAGGTCGCGGATCACGAGCAGGGACCAGCGTTCCCCGATGATCTCGAGCGCGCGGGCGAGGCCGCAGAACTGGCCGTAGGTGCGAGCGGTCATGCTTGACTCCTCAACTTCCTGGATCTGGTGACAGGTGGTGCTCGTTCGCCGTGCGGCGATCAGCGGATCGGGTGTCCTTCGGCGAGCAGTTCGCGGTGCAGCTCTCGCAGTTCGGCGCAGGGTTCCACCCCCAGTTCGTCGTCGAGCCTCGCCCGCAGCCACTGGTACGAAGCCAGTGCGTCGCTGCGGCGGCCGCTGAGTCCCAGCGCGCGGATCAACTGGGCGTGCAGGGTCTCGTCGAGCGGGTTCGCGGTGGTCAGCGACCGCAGCACACCGAGCATCTCGCGGTGACGGCCGGCGCGGATCTCGGCTTCGATCCACAGGTCACGGGCATTGCGCCGGTGCTCCAGCAGATAGACGGTGTAGGCGGCCAGCGTCGGTCCACAGTGGATGTTGGCGAGTGGTGGACCGGACCACAGGTCCAGCGCGGTACGGAAGGCCTGCGCGGCGGCGATGTTGTCGCCGTCGGCCAGCAGGTCGCGGCCGAGCCGGTGCAGTCGCTGGAACTCCGACACGTCGACCACGGCCGGGTCGACGTCGAGCCGGTAGCCGGGCGGGCTGGTGACCAGGAGACCGCCCTCGTCGGTGCCGTCCGGGTCGAGATGACGCCGGAGGTGGTGGACGTAGGTGTGCAGGGTCCGGCGGACGCTGCGCGGCGGCGTGTCGTTCCACAGCTCGTGGACCAGTGAGTCGACGTGGACCGTCTTGCCTGGCCGGATCAGCAGCATCGCCAGCAGCTGCAGGAGTTTCGGTGTGGTCGGCGCGCGATCGGCTCCGCCGGTGTGCAGTTCGAGCGGGCCGAGGAGCCGCGCGCGCACCGCCGTGCCTGCCGCGCCTCCCGGTTCGGTATTCATCGCGTGCACCCCCTGCCCCTCCGGCGGACTCCCCCTCTGTGACGGTGACAGAGGGACAACCTTCGGAACAGTGCTGGAAACACCTGGTGGACCGTGATTTATTCGTTGTGCCGTATGCGATGGTCACGACATGCCGCGCGAAACCGTTTGTGGCAAACGAGAAGACGCGGTCGCGGTCAGAGCCAGTCGGAATCGGTGGCGATGCGGATGGCGTCGACCCGGTTGCGGGCGTTGAGTTTCGTGACCACCGTCGCCAGATAGTTCCGCACGGTTCCCGGTGACAGGAACAGTTCCGCCGCGATGTCGGCGACCGTACGCCCGTTCGCGGCGAGGCGCAGGATCTCGGCCTCGCGCGGTGTCAGCGGGCAATCTTCCGTTTCCCAGGCGGACAGCGCGAGTTCGCTGTCGATGACGCGGCGCCCGATGGCGACCGAACGGACGGCGTTGGCGAGCTTGTCGGCCGGCGCGTCCTTGAGCAGGAACCCGTTCACCTTGGCGTCGAGCGCGCGACGCACCGTGCCGGGGCGGCCGAGCGAAGTGAGGATCAGCGTGCGTACTCCCGGAAGTTGCTGGTAGAGCTCGGAAGCGGCGGTGAGGCCGTCTTTGGCGGGCAGGTCGATGTCGATGATCGCGACGTCCGGTAGGTACTCGGCGGCCATCGGAAGGATCTTGTCGCCGGAGGAGACCTCGGCGACGACCTCGATGTCCTGCTCGAGATTCAGCAGGGCGATCAAGGCACCGCGAACCATGTGCATATCTTCGGCCAATAGGACTCGGATCACTCCGACCTCCTCTTCCCCAGTGTGCTAACTCTCAGTGTACATAGCAAACCCGGAAGAGTGAATCTGAATCGCACGATACAAGGTTGCGGTTTATCTCGGCCTGGCCCGAGCTGATCAAGACCTTGGTGAGCTGCGACGATGCGACGGCTTTGGGGATCGCGCCCTACCTGTGAAAAAGCAACCGGCCAATTACCCGCTGTCAGGCAAGGAGGTGGCAAAAATGCCGCCAGAAGTGCATTACATTTCTCGATGAGTACGTTCCACTCCGGTGAATTCGACTGGCGAACGGGTGAATTAACCATTTTCGGTCGCGGGTAATCGACTGTTCGGCGGTACCGGCCCGCCACTGGCGCGGACCTCGATCACCTGTCGAGCGCCGCGTGGTCTCCTCGGCAAGAGCCGAGTTCGCGCGCGAAGCCGCCACAATCCACAAAGGACGTATGTGATGAGCTCATTGCTGGGTGCACTGCGCAAGGTCATATTAGCGCCCTCGCTGGCCTCGGTCGGTTTCGAGGGGCGCGGGTTCGGGGTGCCGCCGACCCCGGCGACGGCCCGGCTGGAGTCCATCCCGCAGGCGGTGGTCTGCGGGTTCGAATGGGGGATCCACGGCCCGGCGCTGTGGGAGGCCGAACGGCGGCTGGACATGGTCGAGCCGGAGACGCGCGGGTTCGCCTACGAGGGCGCGGCGATGGCGTTCACCATCCTCGACGTCATGCCGGGCGGACGGAAGGACCGTACGGCCGAACTGATGAGCGGCCCCGGCCTCCCGCATGTGTTCCTGACCTACATCGGCATCGGGTTCGCGATGGCGCGGCTGCCCCGGCCGCTGTGGAAGAAGGTGCTGCCGGAGCTGGACGGCGTCCCGTTCCACCCGACCATGAGCTGGCTGGCTGTCGACGGCTACGCCTTCGACCGCGCCTACTTCGACACCCGCAAATGGGTCGACGAGCAGTTCGTCCCCAAGCCGTACGCGTGGGCAGGCGCCCCCGCGTACTTCCCGCGCGCCTGCGACCAGGGCATCGGGCGGGCACTGTGGTTCATCAACGGTGCCGACCCGGTGAAGGTCGCCGCGGCGGTGAACCGTTTCCCCGCCGGACGCCGTCCCGACCTGTGGAGCGGCGTCGGGCTGGCCTCGGCCTTCGCGGGCGGGTGCGACCAGGCGGGACTGACCAGGCTGCGTAAGTCGGCGGGGGAGCACCAGGACGAACTCGGCCTCGGTGTCGTGTTCGCGGTGAAGGCGAGGACGTTCTCGTCGTTCGTGCCACCGCACACCCGCCGCGCCGCGCGGACGCTGGCCGGGCTGAGCATCGAGGAGGCCGTCGACCTCGCCGACCGGACCGAGGTCGTCGCGAACGCCGCCGACGGGACGCCGGCCTACGAACTGTGGCGGGCGAACATCCGCGAGGGTTTCGCCCCGGCGGCCGGCCGCTTGTCGGCCTGAGGTCCCGTGGACGTCATGAAAGGGTCTTTCAGGACGCTTTTCGTCTTGAAAGACCCTTTCATGACACCCGGGTGCGGATCAGGCGGCGTGCTTGAACGGCTCGGGCCGGTGCCTGAGGTCGGGCAGCGCGAGCAGGACCGGCGGGTCGAACAGGCGCTTGGGACGCACCCGCAGGTCCGCCAGCCGGGCGGTGACGCCGGGCTCGACGGTGATCGGGCCGTGGTGGCCGGTGTATCCGGTGCCGCGGCGCGTGAGTGGCCCGGTCACGCAATGCGCGACGAGGTGCCAAGTGCCTTCCGGGACCTCGGTCAGCTGGTAGGGGCCCGGCGCCTCGATGAGTGTGTAGCGCACGGGCGCGCCCTCGGGGATGCGCGTCGGGAACAGACCGACGAACACGAGGCCGGGCGAGATCTCCGGCGGCGCCGAGACGAAACCGCGGACGATCGCCGGTTTCACCCCGGGACGGGGTTCGCCGGCCAGCCGGTGCTGGAAACCGCCCTGCTGGCGGTACGCGGAGGGGGAGAGTCCGACGCGGCTGCTGAACCGCGTGCTGAAAGTGCCGACGCTGTTGTAGCCGACGCGGTGGCTGATGTCGGCGACGGTGATCGAGGTGGTCAGCAGCAGACGCTTGGCCTCGTCGAGCCGCAGCGCGGACAGGAACCGGCCCGGCGAAACGCCGGTGGCCTGCGCGAACACCCTGGTGAAATGGAATTTGCTGAACGTCGCGGCGCGGGCGATGTCGTCGATAGTGAGCTCTTCGCTCAGTTTTTCGTTCATGGCCCCAATGGCTCGCTCCACGGCTCGCCGGACAGTCTCATCCATTGTACCGTCCTTTCGCTCGAGGAATTCTGGCGTGCTTTACGGTTTCCGACACTAGTGCTCGCCGCCGCTTCTCCTGAAGTGCTTGATTCACCGGCCGATATGTATTTATGTGCGCGGCGGCGTGAAAATTTCATGTGGTGCACGGGTATCGACCGCAGCCGCCGCTCACGGAAGGACCATGCGAAAACCACAGGCCGGCGGTGGCAGGGACACTGGATCTACGCGACGAACAGCAGCAAAATTCCTGGTAGCGCATTCACGCCGGAAGTCCCCGGCCGTGTTGACGCGGTCCGAAGAACGTATTCCCGCGGCAACACAGAACCGGCCCTTGACCGCGTCCCCCCGCGGCGGTCAAGGGCCGGTTTCCATTTCGCGGGGCAGGTGTGTGAAGATAGTATTGTCGGCTCGTGGGGCAGGCGAAGGCGAAAGGCAGATGGGGTCGATGATCAAGGTCCTGGTAGCGGAGGACATGCACATTGTCCGAGGGGCCCTCGTCGCGCTGCTCGGTCTGGAAGCCGACATCGAGGTCGTCGCCGAATGCGCGAGTGGTGACGAGATCCTCGCGCTCGCGCAATCCGCGCGTCCCGACATCGCGCTCATCGACATCGATCTGCCTGGCAAGGACGGGCTCACCGCCGCCGCCGAACTGCACGAACAATTGCCCGGCGTCCGCACGCTGATCCTGACCAGCCTCGGCAGTCCCGGCACCCTGCGGCGGGCATTGGCCGCGAAGGTCAACGGTTTCCTCCGCAAGGACGCGCCAGCCGACAGGCTGGCCAACGCGGTCCGCGGGGTCGCCGCCGGGCGACGCGTCGTCGACGGCGATCTGGCGCTCGCGGCATGGGACAGCGAGGAATGCCCGCTGACCGCGAGGGAGATCGAAGTGCTCCGGCTGGCTTCGGTGGGTTCCGACCCGACCGAGATCGCGGCCGAGTTGTTCCTGTCCGCCGGGACCGTGCGGAACTACCTGACGACGATCGTGTCCAAGCTCAGCGCCCGCAACCGCGTCGACGCGGTGCGGATCGCCAAGGAATCCGGCTGGCTCTGACCTCGGTCCGGTTTCATCGCGTCGGCACGTTCATCGTCGCGAGGGCGAGCTCCGCCGCGAATTCGCCGGGAGAAGCCGTTTCCGCGAGCAGACGGCGTTGCCGGGCCGCGCCCGTCCCGTGCTCGAAAAGCGAGTTCAGTCCCTGTTCGACGTCCTCGGTGTCGCCGGTGGTCTTGAGCGCCGGCCGGATGAAGTCGACGAGTCCTTCGATCAGGACACGTTGATCGGCATCGCGGCCGGTGAAGACGTCGACGCCGGGCCCGTCGAGCCCCTTGCGAGCCGCGGCGTACAGCGCCGCGCCGATCCGGACGTTCCTGGCTCGCGGGAGTTCGGCCGCTTCGACGCAGGTGATGACGAGTCCGCGTACCAGCGCCGCGAGGAGCACGGCGTCGTCGACGGAAAGGCAGACGTCGGCGATCCGCACCTCCACCGTGGGGTGCCGGGGCGAGAGCCGGGCGTAGAAGTACACGCCCGCCGTGTCGAGGGCGGCACCGTGCCGCAGCGCCTCCCCGACGCTCTGGTCGTACGCGGCCGCGCCGGACCACTCGTCGGGTGGTTTCGCCGTCGGCCACCGGTCCCAGAGCGGATATCGCCTGCTCGCCCACCCCGAATCGGCGCCGTTCTCGACCGGGGAGTTGGCGCTGATCGCCAGCAACGGGGCGAGCCACGGCCGCAGCCCGGCGAGGACCCGCGCGCCGAGGTCCCGCGACGGCAGACCGACGTGCACGTGGCAGGCGCAGGTGCCCGCTTCGTCGATCAGGGCCGGGAAGTTCGCGGCCAGCCGCTGGTAGCGCGGCGTGGACGTGATCGCGCCGGGACGGAGGCCGCAGGGCGGGATCCCCGACGCCACCATCAAGCAGCCGTCGGCCTCCGCCGTTTTCGCGACGCTCTGCCGCAACCGCGTCAATTCCGGACGCACCTCGTCCAGGCTCCGGCAGATCCCGGTCGCGGTCTCGATCTGGAACCGCATCAACTCACCGGTGACCCCCGGTTCGGCGGTGAGGTGCTCCAGCAGGTCGGGCGCGCGCAACGCGACTGAGCCGTCCATCGGATCGAGAAGGACGAACTCTTCTTCCACGCCAAGGGTGAAGTTCGTGCCGACAACCGCCATGGCTCCCCGTCTCTGGTGGTTTCCCCGCCGCTGACGAATCTCCACCTCCGAGCGCGAGCAGGAAAGGGCCGGTGTGCTGAACTTCGTTGCGGCGAAAGTGTTTCGTCATCTCACGGAACGTCTTGATCAGCTTGGGTAACCTGGGCTCATGGTCGAACTTTTTCCGCCCATCGAGCCCTACGACGAGGGATTGCTCGACGTGGGTGACGGTAACCGGATCCACTGGGAAACCTGCGGTAACCCGGACGGGAAGCCCGCGGTCATGCTGCACGGCGGTCCCGGGCAAGGCTGTACGCCGGGGATGTGGCGGATGTTCGACCCGGCCCGCTATCGGGCCGTGTTGTTCGACCAGCGCGGTTGCGGCCGGAGCACCCCGCACGCGAGTGACCCGGCGACGGAGATGCGGCACAACACGACGGAGCATCTCGTCGCCGACCTGGAACTGCTGCGGGAACACCTGGGCATCGAACGCTGGCTCGTCACCGGCGGCTCGTGGGGTACGACCCTCGCACTGGTGTACGCCCAAAGGTATCCGGAGCGGGTCACGGAGATCATCGTGAGCGCGATCAGCACGACGCGGCGCTCCGAGATCGACTGGCTGTATCACGGTGCCGGCCGGTTCTTCCCCGAAGAGTGGGCGAACTTCCGCGGCGACCGTTCCGGCGATCTGGTCGCGGCCTACGCACGCCTGATGGAGGACCCCGACCCGCTGGTCCGCACCGAAGCCGCCCGCGCCTGGTGCGCTTGGGAGGACACCGTGCTTTCACTGGAGCCGAGCCCCGCCGTCCACAATGGACCGATCGGTGCGTGGGAACTCGCGATCGCCCGGATCGTCACGCATTACTACTCTCATGAGGGATGGCTGGAACCCGGCGCGGTGATCCGTGACGCCGTCCTGTTGCGGGACATTCCCGGCGTCCTGATCCACGGCCGCCGGGACCTGAGCTGCCCGGTCGACACCGCCTGGGAACTCGCCCGAGCCTGGCCCGGCGCGGAACTGCTGATCGACGACGGGTCGGGACATCGAGGAAGCGACGTCAAACGGGCCTGGAAACTGGAGGCCTTGGCACGGTTCGCCGGGGGCTAGTGAGGGGACGGTCGAGGTGCCGTGTTCGGATCTCGGTTCGCTGGGTGCGTTGGCCGTTGCTGTGCTCTTGCCGCGAATCGGCGACGGGCTCCGGCGAGTGGGCAGTCCTATCCCGATCCTGACACCTTTGCTTGTCCCTCGATAACCCCGAATCGCCACTCGCGACTACCCGGACCCATGTCTGGCCGTCGCCCTCGGTCGCGCGCATGTCTTGAAGGCCCCCTTTGAGACGATCAACGTCTCAAAGGGGGCCTTCAGGACACCGCAGCCGCCCTTGGTCAGAGGGGTCGTGAGTGGCAATGAGGGTTACTGAGGGAAATCCTGTTTCCGTGAAGTTGGTGTCCTCTGTGAATAGTCAGGGAGCTTCTGTCATCTAGGCTGCGACGATGACTCCATCGAGATCACCCCGGCGGTCCTGACATGGCTTGGATTTATGGCCTCAGCATCGAATGTGGCTCGCAGGAAGGGCACGCTCAAGAACTCCTGCGACACTTCTCCGACTGGCCCACTAGTCTGCAGCGGGACGAAGGAGACTGGTGGTGTTCGGCTTTTCCTGAGGGCCTCAGTCGAACAGGACCTCAATCCGACGCGGACGCGGAAGCGATGACCGCCGTCGGCCACCTTCTCTACGAGAGGCTTCGGTCGGCGCCACCGCTGTACCGCTACGCCCTGGCAGGCGTCGAGACCGATCTCTTCCGGACCTACGATGACTTCTTCCAGCGAAACGAGGACTTGTCGATCTTCCCCGGCTTGGTCGTCCGCGAAGAGATCTGGTCCGGCACTGGAGAGTCCGCCGTGTTCGTCCCCTTCGGACCCGGGTATCGCTGGATGCCCTATCCCGGCGAGGTCTACCACCGCCCGCAATTCGCTTGACCCCGCCACCCGGCACGACAACCCTGCCCAAGACAACACAGCAAGACGAGCACGGCCAAGACGAGCTCGGCCCAGACGAGCATGCCCAAGACGAGCACGGAGGCAGCACCACCCATGGAGATCCGTCCTACGACCGATCAGGACTCAGACGTCTTCATCGAAACGCTGTACGCGGCCTTCGCGCGCTTCCCGGAACCCGACGGCAAGGTCTGGTCCGCGCTCGAGATGGATCGTGCCCTGCTCGCGGTGGAGGGCGCGGGAAAGCCGATCGGCACCGCCGCCGCGTACTCCTTCGAGCTCACGCTGCCCGGTGAGGTCGTCGTCCCGGCCGCCGGGGTGACCGCGGTCGGTGTCCTGCCGACGCATCGACGTCAGGGGGTGCTCAGCGCGATGATGCGACGGCACTTCGCCGACGTGCGGGCTCGTGGGGAGTTCCTCTCTGTCTTGCTGGCTTCCGAGGCGGTGATTTACCGCAGGTTCGGTTACGGACCGGCGACGTACACGCGAAGGCTGACGGTGCCGCGCCATAAGGCCGCTTTCGCGCTTCCGAGGCCGGAGGGCTCGATCGAGGTGCTGCGGCGCGCCGAGTGCGTCGACATTCTGGAAGAGGTCTACGACCGGTACCGTCGCGCGCTGCCCGGCGCGCTGTCCCGTCCGAGCCATTGGTGGGCCTCGGGTGCCGGGCAGTCCCCGATTTCCCCGGCGCCGCGCTACATCGCCGTCCATCGTGACGCCGAGGGCGTCGCGGACGGGTACGCCTGCTACTCGCAGCCCGAGCTCGAAACCTTGACTGTCGACGAGATCATCGCCACAGACGACACCGTCTACACGGCTCTGGCCCGGTTCGTGCTCGAACACGACCTGGTCACTCAGGTCGTGTTCAAGCATTTGCCGACCGGGCATCCGCTGCGCTGGCAGTTCGAGGACTTTCGGGCAGGCGAGATCGGCGACGACACCGACTGGCTTTGGGTGCGGCTGCTGGACATTCCGCGGGCGCTGACCGCGCGCCGCTGGTTCACCGACGGCGAGCTCGTTCTCGACGTCGACGACCCGGTGCTCGGCGAACACGGCCGTTACCTGCTGACCGTTCGCGACGGCGAGGCGGCCTGTGTCCCGACCGGCCGGGAGCCCGACCTGTCACTGGACGTGAGCGACCTGGGTTCGGTCTACCTCGGCGGAACCGCACCGGGCACGCTCGTGCGTGCCGGGCGGATCCGGGCCCACCGCCCGGGCGCGGCGGCCATCGCCGACGACCTCTTCCGCGCCGAGCGTCCCCCGCACTGCCTGCACTGGTTCTGAACCCTCACGAGGGCTCGCCGGGCCGGATCTGCTCGACAGCGTGGCGGAGTGCGTTGACGAAGGCCGTGGTCGCGGGCGGATCCGGCGGGTCGCCATAGGTGGCAAGGTAGACGTGCCGCTGGAAGCCGGGAAGGACGCTGGCCTCGATTCCGGGCGCGCGGTGGGTGCGCAGTGCCAGCCCCGGCATGGTGGTCACACCCATGCCCGCGGCGACCAGCGCCTGCTTGACGATGATGTCGTCGCTGGTGTACGCGATGGGCGGGACGAAGCCCGCCTTGCCGCAGGCATCGAGGAACTCGCGGCGGCAGTTCTCGCAGCCCTCGATCCAGACGGAGTCGCGGTTGCCTGCCAGTGTCTGACCGGATTCGAGGCTGAGCAAGTACATCGGGTCGTCGAACAGAGGCGTGACGCGGATGTCGTCCGGGGGCGGGTCGTCGTAACGGAAGACGACCGCGACGTCGACCTTCCCTGTCCGCAGCAGATCGAAGGCCACGCGCGGGTGGCCCTCGGTCAGCTGCAGTTCGATGCCGGGGTGCTCGCGGCTCAAGGTGCCCGCGGCGTGCGGCACCAGCGCGGCGAGTGCCGACAGGAAGCCGGCGACGCGGACGCGGCCGGTGCGCAGGCCCACCATCGCGGACAGTTCCGCGGCGGCGCTGTCGACCCGGCCGATGATCTCGGTGGCGCGGCGGGCCAGGTGCTCGCCCTCGGGGGTGAGCCGGATGCCCCGGCCGACCCGCTGGACGAGCCTGGCCCCGGTTTCGGCCTCCAACTTGGCCAGATGATGGCTGACGGCGGGCTGGGAGTAGTTCAGGTGCTTGGCGGCTTTGGTGACCGAACCCTGCGCGGCAACCGCCGCGAGCACCCGTAACCGCAGGATATCCAGCATGCATAAAGGATACGCATGAGTTGGCTCAAGTATTGTCATTAGACGAATGAGTCGGCGCGCGGGAGGCTGATCGGGACAGACCCGCTCAGCGAAGGAGGACGCGGCCATGACCCGCTCACTGGCAACGCTCACCGACCTCGTGCCGGCCGTTCGCCAGGCGGTCGACGTGCGGACCGGCTGGCCGGACACCGCGGAACTGGTCGCCGATCAGCTCCGCGCGCACCTGCCCGGCCCGGAGATCCTGACGCCCGAGCAGCGTCTCGGTCAGGCTGATCGGATCACGAGTCACCTGCTGCACGTGGAGCCCGACGGTGCGTTCTCCATCCTCGGCCTGGTCTGGCGCCCCGGGCAGACCACCCGGATCCACGATCACCTCACCTGGTGTGTCGTGGGTGTGCTGTCGGGCATCGAGCACGAGGAATTGTTCGACGCGGCGCTGAATCCCACGGGCACGCGCGACAACTCTTCCGGCGAGGTCAGCGGTTTCGCGCCGCCCGGCGACATCCACCGGATTCGCAACATCGGCGACGAGACCGCCCTCAGCCTGCACATCTACGGCACCGACATCACCCGCGTCGGGTCCAGTGCCCGCCGTTACTACGATTGAGGAGTTCGAATCATGGACCAGCACGCCATCGACGAGGTACTGAACCGCCCGCTCAGCCAGGAACTGCTGGCCCGTGACCTTGCCAGGCTGGCCTTCATCGCATTGGACGGCACCCCGCGGTCGATTCCGATCGGAATCTTCTGGAACGGCACGGAAATCGTCATGTGCACCGCGACGAACGCGCGGAAGATTCCGGCGTTACGCCGTGATCCCGCGGTCGCGCTGACGATCGACACCGAGTCGCATCCGCCGAAGGTCCTGCTCATCCGCGGCCGGGCGGAGCTGGATGTCGTCGACGGCATCCCCGAGGAGTACATGCGGTGGAACGGCACTTACGAGATGACGCCCGAGCAGCGGGCGGAGTGGGAGCAAGGCGTGCAAGCACTGTACGACGGCATGGTCCGGGTCGTGGTGAAGCCGACCTGGGTCAAACTGATCGACTTCGAGACCACGCTCCCCACCGCCATCGAGGAGCTCATGCAACGGCAGAAAGAACGCCAGGGCGCCTGAACGCCGGACAACACTGACCCGAATGGAGATCATCATGGACGACACCGACCAGCGAGGCACTGGGCGCGGGACGATCCTGCGGCTGGACAACATCGCCATCGTCGTCGACGACCTCGCGGCCGCGAAGGCGTTCTTCGTCGAACTCGGACTGGAACTGGAAGGTGAGGCGACGGTCGAGGGCAGCGAGGTGGATCGCCTCGTCGGGCTTGAAGGAGTCCGATCGGATATCGCGATGATGCGCACCCCGGACGGCCATGGACGGCTCGAACTGACCAAGTACCTGACGCCGCCGAGCCGGGACGGCGACCCGCGCGCGCCATCGAACACGCTGGGCGCGCATCGCGTCATGTTCGCCGTCGAGGACATGGACGACATCCTCGACCGCTTGCGGCCACACGGAGCCGAACTTCTCGGTGAGCTGGTGCAGTACGAGAACAGCTACCGGCTCTGCTACCTCCGCGGCCCCGCGGGCATTCTCGTCGCGCTGGCCGAGCAGACCAAGTGACGCGGTCAGGGCGATGAAGGCACAACGACGTCCCCGGGCGTCTTGTCCGCCCGCAACCCACGCCAAGCCGTATGCCGCAATCGCCCGTCCGGCGTCCAGTTCCGGTGCACGACCTCGCCGACGAGTTCCGGCGTCACCCACCGCGCGCCCCGGGCCCGGTCTCGCGGGACTTCCGAGGCGAACGGCGGTGTCTTCCGCGCCAAGGGGGTGAGGCGGGTGTGCAAGTCTTCGAGGACCTTGTCGCTGAACCCGGTTCCGACGTCGCCGATGTAGCGAAGCCCGCCGGAGTCGTCGTGCGCGCCCAGCAGCAGGGCGCCGAACGTGCCCCCGCGGCGTCCCTCACCGGGCCGCCAGCCGCCGATCACGACCTCCTGCGTCAGCCACAGTGCCCGTTTGATCCACTGCCGCGTGCGCTTACCGGGGTAATACCGGCTGTCGTTCTTCTTCGCGACCAGCCCTTCGAGGCCATGCTGCCGGGCGACGTCGAGCAGCTGATCGGGTGAGACGTCGTCGTCGGTGTAACCCGGCGGTATGACCAGGCGTCCGCCGGGCGTCACCGCGGTCAGCAGTTCGCGACGGGCGCTGTAGGGCTCGTCGAGCAGGAGCTCGCCGTCGAGAAGGAGGACGTCGAAGGCGAAGAAGTGCACCGGGCTGCGTTCCAGCAGTGTCGCGTCCGGGGTACGCAGATGCCGGGTCTGCAGCAGGGGGAAACTCGGCCGTCCCTTGTCGTCGAGGACGACGATTTCGCCGTCGAGGACGGCTTCGCGGCCGTCGAGGGCTTCGCCGGTCAGGTCCGGGTACGTTGCTGTGATGTCGAGGCCGCGGCGGCTGGTCAGGCGTGTCTCGCCATCGCGTGAGACACGCAGGCAGCAGCGGTAACCATCCCATTTGTACTCGTATCCCCACCCGCCGGTGGGCAGGTCACCGTCCGTCGCCAGCATCGGGGCGATCGCGTCCGGCACGGTGGTCATGGCTCAAGGTACCCCGGAACCGCTTCGGTGATCTATCGTCGAAGGGTGCCTGAGGAGCGGATAACGGTCGAGGTCGAGGGACGTCGGTTCAGTCTGTCCAATCTGGACAAGGTGCTTTATCCGGCGCATGGTTTCACCAAACGCGAGGTTCTCGACTACTACCGCCGCATCGCCCCCGTCATCCTTCCGCATCTACGCGACCGCGCCGCCACCTTCCGCCGTTTCCCGGACGGCGTCGACGGCGAACCGTTCTACGAGAAGAACGTCGCCCGGCACGCGCCGGAGTGGGTGCGCACCGCCCGGCTCACCAACCGCGGCCGCCGGGGCGGGGAGGAGACACTCGACTACCCGGTGGTCGGTGATCTCCCGACGTTGCTGTGGGCGGCCAACCTCGCCGCACTCGAACTGCATATTCCACAGTGGACGGTCGGCCCGCGCGGGGCGCGGAAACCACCCGATCTGCTGGTCTTCGACCTCGATCCCGGCCCGCCGGCGGACGTCGTCGACTGCTGCCGGGTCGCCGAAACGCTCAGCGAGCTGCTCACCGAAGACGGGCTGACCGTCTACGCGAAGACCAGTGGCAACAAGGGAATGCAGTTGTACTGCCCGGTGCGCACCCGGTCCGAGGATCGTCCTTCCGAGTACGCCAAGGCGGTCGCGGAAGAACTGGCGCGCCGGTCGCCGGAGCGCGTGGTCGCGCGGATGACGAAGGCGATCCGCCCCGGCCGCGTGTTCATCGACTGGAGCCAGAACAACACCGCCAAGACCACCATCGCGCCGTACTCCCTGCGCGGCCGCGCCATCCCGACCGTGTCCACCCCGGTGACCTGGGAGGAGGTCGAGGCCTGCGGCAAGGCCGCCGACCTGCTGTTCACCGCCGAGCAGGTGATCGAGCGGGTCGAGGAGCTGGGTGACTTGTTCGGCGACATCGCCGAGCACCGCGCGGCCATCCCGTCGCGGTGAGTCCCCGACCGCCGGGGCGACCCCTACCGAAGACGGTTGCGCGAAACCTCCGGCGGCTCCTACGTTTTTTGGAGCCGAACGATCGAAGGGCGCCCCGATGGACTTCCGGTACTGGCTCGGTCAGGCGTTGACGTCGAACGAGGCGTGGGCGGAGACGTTCACCCCCGTCCGGCGGCATCCGTCGCTGGAAATCCCCGACGGGCGGTTCGAAACCGCCTTCGAGGAGCTCACCGAGCGGTTGAAGGACAACTACCCGTTCTTCCACCCGTCCTACGCCGGTCAGATGCTCAAACCACCGCATCCGGCCGCCGTGGTCGGCTACCTGACCGCGATGCTGATCAACCCCAACAACCACGCGCTCGACGGCGGCCCCGCGACGGCCGAGATGGAACGCGAAGTCGTCGGTCAGCTGGCCACGATGTTCGGTTATCCGGAGCATCTGGGGCATCTGACCACCAGCGGCACGGTGGCGAACCTCGAAGCGTTGTTCGTCGCGCGGGAAACGCGTCCGGGCAAGGGGATCGCCTACAGCGCCGAGGCGCATTACACACACGGCCGGATGTGCGGCGTGCTCGGTGTCGAGGGGTATACGGTCCCGGTCGACGCCCGGGGCGCGATGGACCTCGACGCACTCGAAGAACTGCTGCGGACCGGGAAAATCGGCACCGTGGTACTCACCGCGGGCACGACCGCGCTCGGCACGGTCGAACCGATCCACGAGGCGCTCGCACTGCGCGAACGGTACGGCGTCCGGATCCACGTCGACGCCGCCTACGGGGGCTTCTTCCGTCTTCTGTCCGGTTTGGACGGTCCGGAAGGGCTGCCAGAGGCGCCCTGGCTCGCCATCGCCGAGGCCGACTCGATCGTCATCGACCCGCATAAGCACGGCCTCCAGCCCTACGGCTGCGGTGCGGTGCTGTTCAGGGACCCCACGGCCGGCCGGTTCTACCTGCACGATTCGCCGTACACCTACTTCACCTCGGAAGACCTGCACCTCGGCGAGATCAGTCTCGAATGCTCGCGGGCGGGCGCGGCGGCCGCCGCGCTGTGGCTCACCTTCCGTGTGCTGCCACCCACCCCCGGCGGGCTGGGCCAGGTGCTCGCGGCCGGGCGCCGGGCGGCGTTGCGCTGGGCGAAACTGCTGGAGGACTCCGAACGCTTCGACCTGTACCAGCCACCGGAACTCGACATCGTCACGTATTTCCCGCGCACGGAACCATTTTCCCTGTCGAAGATCGACGAGGTGAGCGCGCGGATCATGCGTAACGGGATGGCCGCGGCGAAGGATCCGGTGTTCCTCAGCACGCTGCGGGTGAGCGAGGCGCAGTTCGGCCTGCGCCACACCGGCGCCGGTGCGGACGCGGACGGCGCGAGGATCCTGCGTAGCGTGCTGATGAAGCCCGAAAGCGAGGACCACGTCGACCGGCTCCACGAGCGGCTGGAAGAGTTGTCCCGCGGTTGAGCACCGAGTACCGCGAACGAATGGATCCACCATGCCCGCACCAAATCCCGCCGAACCCGTGACCGCGGTGGAGAACCGGTCCCTCGGCAACGGATTCCGGCGGCGTCACGTCACCATGCTCGCGATCAGTGGCGCGATCGGGGCGGGGTTGTTCGTCGGCACCGGCGCGGGGATCAAGACCGCGGGCCCCGGCATCCTGCTCTCGTACGTCGTCGCGGGCCTGCTCATGGTGCTCGTCATGCGCATGCTGGGTGAGATGGCGGCCGCCGAGCCGAGCAGCGGTTCGTTCTCGGTCTACGCGGAGAAGGCGCTCGGGCGCTGGGCCGGGTTCACCGTCGGCTGGCTGTACTGGTCGCTGCTGGTGGTCGTGGTGGCCGCCGAAGCCACCGCGGCGGCCGGGATCGCGAACGGGCTGCTGCCCGGCATTCCACAGTGGACCTGGGTGCTGGTCTTCATGGCGGTGCTGACCGTGGTGAACTTGTTCGCCGTGCGCTCGTTCGGCGAGTTCGAGTTCTGGTTCGGCGCGATCAAGGTGACCGCGGTGGTCGGGTTCCTCGTACTCGGCACGCTGGCGGTGTTCGGGATCCTGCCGGGGACGTCGCCGGTGGGCATGGACAACCTGACCGGACACGGCGGGTTCCTGCCCAATGGCGTGCAAGGGGTGCTGACCGGCCTGCTCGCGGTCGCGTTCTCCTTCGGCGGTATGGAACTGGTCACCATCGCGGCGGCGGAGTCCGAGGATCCGGCGGATTCGATCCGCCGCACCACCCGCACGGTCATCGTCCGGCTGCTGCTGTTCTACGTCGGCTCGGTCACGCTGATCGTGCTGTTGCTGCCGTGGGAATCCGCCTCGGCGAACACCAGCCCGTTCGTGACCATCCTGGAGCGGATCGGGGTGCCGTCGGCGGCGTTGCTGATGAGCTTCGTCGTGCTGACGTCGCTGCTTTCGGCGTTGAACGCGAATCTGTACGGCGCATCGCGGATGGTGTTCTCCCTGGCCTCGCGTGGTGAAGCCCCGCGCGCGATGCTGCGGCTGTCCGGAGCCGGGGTGCCAAGGACGGCGGTGCTGGCGTCGGTCGCGTTCGGTTTCGTGGCCGTCCTGCTGAACTTCCTCGCGCCAGAGCACGTGCTGCCGTTCCTGCTGAACGCCATCGGGGCGAACATCCTGCTGGTGTGGATCTTCGTCGCCATCTCCCAGCTGCGGCTGCGGAAAGCGGCGGAACGCGACGGCACGGCCGCCGAGCTGCCGGTGCGGATGTGGGGTTTCCCGTGGCTCAGCTGGGTCGCGCTGATCGCGATGGCGGGTGTCTTGATTCTCATGTGGACGGACGCCGACGCACGCACGCAGTTGTTCACCAGTGGCGCGGTCGCCGTGCTGATCGTGGTGATCAGCCTGCTCAGGCGACGTCCGCGACGCTGAACAATGCGTGCTCGACGTGGCTGAGCGCCAGCCGGACCGCGCCGAGCGCCACCGAGTCGTCGCCGAGCAAGGACGTCTCCACCCGGACCGGGAACAAGCACAGCCGGGCCAGTTCGGTCCGCAACGGCGTCGTCAGCAGGTCACCGGCCTGCGCGAGCCCGCCGCCGATCACCACCAGCCGCGGGTCGACGGTGAGCACGGCCGCGGCGACGCCGACGCACAGGTCCGTCACGAGGGCGGCCACGATCGCCTCGGCCTCGGGATCGCCGCCACGCAGCGCCTCGAAAACCCGTCTGGTGGCTTCGGCGGAGCCGGAACCGTCGCCGAACGCGAGGAACCGGTCGAGTGCCGCGTACCAGCCGACCCGCCGCAGTGCGCCGATCTCGCCCGCCGCGCCGTTATGCCCGGAGTGGAGTTTCCCGCCGAGCAGCAGGCCCAGCGAGACCGTCCGGCCTGCCTGCACGTAGACGACGTCGTCGACGCCGTGTGCCGCCCCGCGCCAATGCTCGGCCAGCGTCGCGAATTTGGTGTCGTTCCCGGCCAGCACCTGGCAGCCATTGCCGAACTCCGCGGGCAGGTCGAGTCCCGCCCAGCCGGGCAGGCGATCACTGCGGACGACCTTGCCGCCGGATACGACGCCGGTGGTGCCGACGCCGAGCACCCGCACGTTCGCGTAGCCCTCGACGGCGGTGCCGAGCACTTGGTGAGCGGCGCCGAGCCTGTCGGGCGCATCCATCTCCGGGGTGAGTTCGGCCCTCGCCCGTCCGACGACGTCACCCCGCAGGTCGGCGACCAGGCACAACGCCTGGTGCGGGCCGACTTCGAGCCCCGCGACGTGGCCGGCCTCAGGACGGAACCGGTACCGCTTGGCGGGTCTGCCCACCGGCCGCGGCGCGTCGGGGGAGAGCGGGACCTCCTCGACCAGCCCCTGTTCGCCGAGGTCGATGGCGATCTCCTCGACCGTCGGACGGGAGACCTCGCTGGCCCTGACCAGTTCGGCGAGGGTGAGCTCCTCGGCCGCGTACAGCGCCCGCAGGACCGCTACGGCGTTGAGCCGCCGCAGCAGTGACGGATCCCCGCCGGACAGTCTGGCCATACGACTCCTCAGGGGGCGACGCGCTGGTCGTACTGGGCGCGTGCGCCGGCGATCTCGCTCTGGTGGTCCTCGGTCCAGGTGACCAGCGACTGGATGGTCTTGTGCAGCGTGATGCCCAGCGGTGTCAGCGCGTACTCGACCCGGGGCGGCACGACCGGGTAGACGGTCCGGTTCACCAGCCCGTCACGTTCGAGGTGCCGCAGCGTGGTGGTGAGCATGCGCTGGCTGATGCCGTCGATCTTGTACTTCAGTTCGGTGAACCGGAGGGTGTTCACGTCGAGCAGCGCGATCACCAGGAGTGACCACTTGTCCGCCACCCGGTCCAGGATCTGGCGGACCTCGCAGTCCTCGCGGGTGTCCCACTGGAAGGCCTCGTAGTCAGCCTCGGTGAGTTCACAACGACTGGGTGAGTTCAAAGTGCCTTCTTCCATGGTCATCGATAGTGACGGAAGATTCCCTTGGTTACAAGAGGGAACCGACCGGCAAATGAGTAACCGTCGGTCCCTTGTCCACTGAGGGAGTCTGGACCTTGATCACAACGCAAACGCCGCCGCGCGCCGCTGACCGGATGAGCGGGCGGGCCTGGGGCGTCCTCCTGGTGCTGTGCGGCGCCATTTTCCTGGAGGGCATCGACGTCGCGATGCTGAACGTGGCGTTGCCGTCCATCCGCGCCGAACTCGGCCTGTCGACCGCGACGCTGAGCGGCGTGGTGAGCGCCTACGTGCTCGGCTACGGCGGGTTCATGCTGCTGGGCGGGCGCGCCGCCGACATCTACGGCCGCCGCCGGATGTTCCTGACCTGGCTGGTGGTGTTCCTCGTCTTCTCCGGGCTCGGCGGATTCGCCACCGAGGGCTGGATGCTGCTGCTCGCCCGGTTCGCCACCGGCGTCGCCGCGGCCTTCATGACCCCGGCGGGCCTGTCGATCATCACCACGAGTTTCGAAGAAGGCCCCAAACGCACCAAGGCACTGCTGTTCTACGCCGGCACCGCGGCGGGCGGCTTCTCGCTCGGCCTGGTCATCGGCGGGCTGCTGACCAGGATCGACTGGCGATGGGTGTTCTTCACGCCGGTGATCCTGTCCGCCGTCATCCTGGCCGCCGCGCTCTGGCTCATCAAGGAACCGGTGAAGCAGGACCGCGTCCCGCGGCGCCTGGACCTCGGCGGAGCCGTCACCGTGACCGTGGCGATGTTGCTGATCGCGTACGCGGTGGTCCGGCTGGAACACCCCGCGCGGGGCTGGGGCTGGACGGTCGCGTCGTTCGCCGGGGGAGCGGCCGCGCTGGCGGCCTTCGTGGCCATCGAACGCCGCTCACCCGCGCCGCTGGTGCGGCTGGGCATCCTGAGGTCGGGACCGCTGGTTCGGGCCAACGTCAGTGCGCTGCTCT
The DNA here is from genome assembly GCF_040682875.1 of Amycolatopsis sp. NPDC051071. NCBI lineage: Bacteria > Bacillati > Actinomycetota > Actinomycetes > Pseudonocardiales > Pseudonocardiaceae > Amycolatopsis > Amycolatopsis sp. NPDC051071. Next base: position 65,159 of record NZ_JBFBBY010000002.1, read on the forward strand.
ACGCCGGTTCGTTCTTCGGGTTCCAGTTCCTGGTGACGCTGTACCTGCAGGAACTCCGGGGCTGGTCGACGCTCGAGACGAGCCTGGCGCTGCTGGCGACCGGGATCGACGCGATCCTCGCACCGACGCTGACCCCGCGGCTGGTGGCGAAGTTCGGCAACACGCGAGTGATCTTCGGCGGTCTCGTGCTCGCCGTCGCGGCGTACGCGCTCTTCCTGCCGCTGGGCCTGGACTGGACGTACGCGGCGATGTTCCCGTCGATGATCATCCTTGGCCTCGGGTTCGCCCTCGCCTACGGTCCGCTGACGATCGTCGCCACCGACGGGATCGCCGAGGAGGAACAAGGGCTGGCCGGTGGCCTGCTGTACACGGCGTTCCAGTTCGGCGCGGCACTCGGGCTGTCCGCGGTGACCGCGGTCAGCGTCGCCGCCCTCGGCGCGGGTGTCTCACCGGAGGACGCGCTCGGCGGGTTCCGGGCGGCCTTCGTGGTGCCGTTGGTGATGGCCGTCCTCGCCGCGATCGTCACCGCGTCCGGACGTCAGCGTGCTTCGACGAAGGAAGCCAGATTGGCCAAGGAGGAGGCGATCCCGGCCTCGTGATCCGCTCGGCCGATGCCGAATGGCACGTCCGCCGCGGTGACGGTCACTTCGGTGCCGTCACCGGCGGCGGTGAGCTGCCAGGTCATCGTCATGGTGCCCGCGAAGGCCGGGTCCTCGGCCTCGAACACCGCCGTCTGGACGACCCGTTCCGATGGCACGAGGTCGGTGAACCCGACGTCGGCGACGTCCGTCGCGTCCGACGACTTGCCGGGCGCGGCGGAGGCGTCGAGATAGGTGAGGATCATCCGGAAACCGCCGCCCGGCCGGGGATCCCAGCGTTCGATCCGGCCGCGCATCCCCTCGGGCGGCAGCCAGGTTTCGAGGGACTCCCGGTCGAGCAGGGCTTTGTAGACGATCGCGGGTGGAGCCTCGATCACGCGGCTGCCTCGGTCGATCCTGTCCATCCTCCGATCTTAGGGCCGATTACCCTGCCCGGGAGGGATCACGGCGAGCGCGATCCGGGGAAAGGGTGATCCACATCGAGTACGTCATCGCCTGGTCCGCCTTCCTCGGCGGCTGGCTACTGGTCGCCGGGCCTATGTATCAGGGCGCCCTCGAACTCCGCGAGGAGAGCGAGCGGTTCGACGATCTGCGCTCGGTCGAGACACGCCGTCCCGCCGGCGGCACCCCCACGTCGCGCTGGTGGTGGCTGGTGCCGCCGGTGGCCGTCATCAAAGAACGCCGTCGACGGAAGAGGATGCAGCGTGAGTTCATGAAGACGCTCACCGCCGGCCAGCGGCGCACGATGACCACCTTCGCCAACAAGGCCAAAGGATGGTTCATCGTCTGCGCGGGTGCCTTCTTCATCGCCCTCAAGGAGACCTGGCACCTGAATCACCTGTACCACTGGCCATTGTGGACTTACCTCGCGCTCGTGCTCGTCCCGCTGGTGCTGAGCGTCCTCCACACCTCACGCGGTGTCCAGCTCACCGTGCTCATCATGGGTGCGGAGGACTGATGGTGTCCCGGGTGATCGACTCGACCTTCTCCTGCGCCTTCTTGGCGTCGGTGACCCAGAGCTTGTAGAAGTCGAACGGGCAGTCGGCGACGCCCTTGTCGCCTTCGTCCGCGTCGTGCACGCCGGTGTAACCACGGTGCAGCAGCTTGAAAATGTGGTTTTGCGACTGGTCGTAGGTTCGCGCGTCGCGGATCGCCGACACCGACAGTTGCGCGTACTGGATCCCGTATTCCTCCTCGCCGGTCTCGCCGAGCGTGCGGCCGTCGAAGCCGATGATCGCGGAATGGCCGAAGTACGAGTAGACGCCGTCGAAACCGGCGGCGTTCGCCACCGCCACGTAACAGTTGTTGGCCCACGCCATCGCCTTGGCCATCAGCACCTGCTGTTCCTTCGCCGGGTACATGTAACCCTGGCAGCGCACGATCAGTTCGGCGCCCTTCATCGCGCAGTCGCGCCAGATTTCCGGATAGTTCCCGTCGTCGCAGATGATCAGCGAGATCTTCATGCCCTTGGGGCCGTCGCTGACGTAGGTCTCGTCGCCGGGGTACCAGCCCTCGATCGGGCACCACGGAAGGATCTTCCGGTATTTCTGGACGATCTCGCCGCGGTCGTTGATGAGCACGAGCGTGTTGTACGGCGGCTTGGCCGGGTGCTCTTCGTGGCGTTCGCCGGTGATGGAGAAGACACCCCAGGTCTGCGCCTCACGGCAGGCGGCGGCGAAGATCTCCGTTTCCTCGCCGGGAATCGTGGCCGCGGTCTCGTACATCTCGCCTGGGTCGTACATGATGCCCTGCGTCGAATACTCCGGGAACACCACGAGATCCATCCCCGGCAGGCCGGATTTCATGCCCACCACCATTTCGGCGATCTTGCGGGCGTTGTCGAGGACCTCGGCCTTGGTGTGCAGACGCGGCATCTTGTAGTTGACCACCGCGACGCCGACCGTGTCCGGGCTGGCGGAAATGTCACCGTGTCGCATGAGGACTCCTTGTCTCCGAAGGGGTTTTCTGGAGCAACAGGGCCGCCGCGACCAGCGCGACGGCGATCCCGGCGGCCAGCAGCGCGGTACCGCCGTCACTGCGGTAGGCGCCGGTCAGGCCGAGGAAGGCGGGCACCGTGCAGGTCGGCTGGCTGAGCAGCAGGACGGTCCAGCCGGTGAACCGCGTCAGCCGTTCCATGCCGAGCCCGAGCACGAGGAAGAACAACGTCCACAGCAGCGCCCAGGACAGCCAGATGACGCCGAACACCGGATCGCCGTCGTGCCAGAACGCGATCCCCGCGTACACCACGGCGGCGCCCGCCACGAAGAGCGAGAACCAGCCGATGCCCTCGGGTGCCAGACCGGCGAGGTTCGCGATGCCGACGTACAGGTAGGTGAAGCCGAACAGGTACAGGCCGGACGCGGCGAGAATCGCGTCCGGATTTCCGCCCGCCTGGACGATCAGGACGGTCGGGGTGACGCATTGGAGTGTGCCCACGAACAGGTTCAGCACCGCCGCCGACCGGGGCGGTATCCGGCCGAGCAGCATCAGGCCGTTGATCATCAAGGCGGCGCCGACGTAGAGCAGGCCAACGTTGCCCATGCTCACCTCCGCGTAATGTGCGTCACATGAAATAATTCCAAATGAAACTATGTGGTTGACGAGGACGAGTCAAGGGGGCTACAGCCGGGTGAGCACCTCGAAGTCGTAACCGTCGGCGACCGCGAGGTGAACGTGCTGATCGGCCTGCTGCCCGCGGAATTCGATCGTGCCCCTCGGGCCGTGATAGGCGACGCCGTCGATCGCCGCGTTGAGCGCGGGCAGCTCCGGCGTGCCCGCGCGGCGGACGAGTTCCGCCAGCGTATGCAGTCCCTCGTAACAGGATTCGGCGGCGTTGTTGAGTGCCGGGGCGCCGGGCCCGTTGCGGTCGACGTAGCGGCCGAGCAGGTCCATGGCGTCGGCGGTGACCATGGAGCGGAAGTAGGCGGCGGAGACGTAGAGATTCCTGGTGGCGTTCGCGCCGCTGGCGAGGAGCATGTTCTCCTCCATCAGCGGACTGAACCGGACCAGCCGGTCGCTGAGCCCGCGTGCGGCGAACGCCCGGTTGAAGCGCACGGCGTCCTGTCCGACCAGCAGCATGAGCACACCGTCGCTTGTGGACTGTTCCACCGAACGGACCACTGTGGACATATCGCCCGCGCCGAGCCCGACGAACGCCTCGCCGGTGATGCGCAGATCCAGATCCTTAGCGTACTGCCGGATCGCCTGAGCCGACCGGCGCGGCCAGACGTAGTCGTCCCCGACGACGAACCAGCGCCGGGTGCCGAGGTGATCACGCAGCCAGCGCAACGCCGGCTCGATCTGGCAACGCGGCGTCTCACCCGTGCAGAAGATGCCCGAGCGGCGCTCGCCGCCTTCGTAGAGCGACGTGTACACGTACGGCACCCTGTCGGCCACGACCGGCGCGAGCGCGTGCCGGATCGACGAGATATGCCAGCCGCTCACCGCGTCGACCTGCCCGTCCTCGACGAGCCGTCGCAAGTCGCCGGCCACTTGCGAGGGTGTGCCACCGCCGTCGACCACCTCGGCTTCGACCTGCCTGCCGAGGATGCCCCCGGACTCGTTGAGTTCGTGGACGGCGAGGTCGGTGATCGCCTCACAGGACGGGCCGAACAGCCCGGCGGGACCCTGCAACGGGACCACCATGGCCACGCGCCAGGTGTCGTCGCGGGTCCGCGTGGCGAGGCGAGGGGGCATGGCGCTCCGTGCGGTGGCCCGGTAAGGTCAAAATGCTTTCACCTGGAAGTATTGCGACGGTGTCCGGTTTTGGCAAGGGGACGGGATATGGGGACACGCGGCGTTGCGACCGCCGGAATGTCGCTCACCGGTTCGCTCACCCGTGCCGCGCGGGCTGTCGCGGCCAGGGTCGAGCATGTGCTCGCCAAGGAGAGTCTCACCCTGGACCAGTGGCTGGTGCTGGACGCGCTGAGCGGCAAGGGCGGCCTCGCGATGGCCGACCTCGCCGATCGCACCCTGACCACCGGACCGACCCTGACCAGGGTCGTCGACAAACTGGTGACCACCGCGCAGGCCTACCGCGAGGTCGACGCCGCCGACCGGCGCCGGGTGCTCGTCCACCTCAGTGCCCGCGGGCGGGCGACGCACCGGCATGTGGCCGCGAAGGTCGGCGAGGTGGAAGCCGGCCTCGGCCTGGCGGAAGACGTGCTCGTGGCGCTGCGGGGTCTCGGCGCCTGAAGCCCGGACCGTCAGGGCCTGCTCATCTCCAGGGTTTCGCCTCCCCGTTCGCAGCGGCCGAACACGCCGTCCCGCTCCTGCCATTTGTCGGTCGCCGAACACTGCCAGTCGTCGACTTCGAGAACGGCGTAGCTGCCCTTCCCCAGTGTGCCGACGTCGCGGTAGTAGCGGGTGGCGATGTCGACGGCCCGCGCACACGGGGTGTCGCCCAAGGTGGCGATGACCCGAGTCGGCCCGGTAGTCACGCCGCCCCCGAGGGCGCAGGCGACAGCGGCCGCGTTGTTCGGATCCGCCGGAATCGGTGGTTCGATCCGCGGTTGCCCGCCGGTCAACGTCACGGTGTGGCGGGTCCGTGGCCCTGACGGGCAGCAGGGCCGGTCGCCGGGACGGTAACGCGGAAACTCGAGCACGGCACTCGCCCCGTCCTGCGACACCAGCTCGCCCAGCTGCGCGCGGATCCGTCCCACGGGTGTCTTCCCGGCGAAGAGATCGACCGTCCAGCACCGTTCCTGGCGGTCGATCCGGCACAGGGAGGTCAGCGAGCGCAACGGACCGGGTAGTGGTCCGATCGGCATCACAGGTTGGGGGCCGTTGCCCCACATCGATTCCAGCGCGGCGGACAAATCGAAATCGTCCTGCTGGAGCGCGGTTTCACCCGGCCTTTGCCGAACGCGATTCTCGGTGGCCGCGCCGTCCCATTCATACCGGCTCGTGACCGGTCGCTGCCGGGCCTGAGCGCCAATGGTGACGAAAGGATGCCCTCCGTCATCGAGGTCGATGACGCGAGAGGTGCCGCCTTCCGAGACGGCGAGCTGGAGCGTCCACCGGACGACATCGCCGTCGCCGACGAACGTGCGCAGCTGGAATTGCCGGCTGTCGGCCTGCTCGAAGGAATACTCGAGCGAAGGTTTGACAACGCCTTCGGGGATCGGGTCGCCCGCCTCGATCCGGTCGCCCGGTCGCGCGCCGGTCGCGCCGGCCGACAGTTGGTTGCGGTTGTCTCGCGGACTCGGCTCCCCGGTCGGGTGGGGCCCGCACGACAAGGCGCCGACCTCGGGAGGCGCCGGTTCGGTGGACACGATCTTCACGGTGGCGGAGTTGACGATCACGACGCCGGGATGGCTTGTTCGCACGGCGACCTTGACCGGGTCGCCGCTCCACGTGGCCGCCGCACCCGACCGGACCACCGACGTGACCGCGTCGACGCATCCCGGGTGCTGGGCGTCGTGGTCGATGCGCGTCGCGTCCAGGACGGCGACCTGCCAGTTACCGGAGGCGTAGGACGCGCCGAACGTCGCCGCCCCGGAATCGGCGGGCACACCAGCGCCGGTGTCAGTATCTCGACGGGTGAGCTGAATGAGCAGTGCGGCGACAAGGATGCCCGCCACCACGATCGCCAGTATCAGCAGCGGCCGCTTGCCGATGCGTAGTGTCTTAGTGGTTGCTTTCGGAGGTCCTTCGGGGTCTCGACGGCCCAGGTTCCCGCTGGACGTACGGCCGAAAGGCCCGAGTACAACCCGGTACGAGGACCTTTCGGCCGCACACCCAGCGGAAACCTGGATCCGCCGATACCCATGAAGGACTTCCGAAACCGACCACTTATCCATTCGCGCCACCCAGGAGTTTCGCCGGGTCACGTGGTTCCAGCCGTCCGCGATTGGCCGAGAGATCTTCCGAGCTGCCGGTTTCGCCGAGGCCTGCCTGATACGCGGCGGCGATGCCGGTGGTGCGGAAGGGCGCGCCGTCGGGCCGGATCGGGACTTTCATCGCGGCGCCGTCGGCCAGGACTTCGAGGACGATTTCCCATTCGGTATGGAAACGCTGTACCTCGGCGATGATATCGACGGCTTTCACGGCATGGGAGTCGAGCGTTATCTGCGCGGTGGGAAACGGGGAACCCAGCGCCAACGGTCCTTTGTCCGAGTTGCCGCTCAATGCGCGGAGTACCGGCCGGTCGTTGTCCAGGTTCGCGCCCGCCAAGGGAATCTCGCTGACCGTTCCGTCGCTGCCGCCTTGGGGCACCGTGCCGACGAGCGTGCCGTCCAGCACCGGGCCACGGCTGACGAACCGGACCGACGCGGCTTGGATGACCACCGATCGGCGGAGGCTCTCGACCATCAGCCGGAACTGGATCCCGCCGACCCACGCGCCGCCGTTGGCGAGGATCCAGCGCTGCCGGTCGGCGGCACTGTGCACGGCACCGAACCAGTCGGGCGGCCGGTTTCCTTGCGGGAGCGCCATTCTGTCCCCGGATCGTGCCTTCGTGCCGAACAGTTTGTACTGCAGGGGCGGACCTGACATCGGCGGCAACTGCCAATCGTGTTGTTCCTGTTCCCGCTGGTCGACACGATCGGCGATATCCGTGGACCGCATCGCCCAATAGAGGCCGCCGACACCGACCGCGAGCGTGGCCCCCGCGATGAGGACGTTCCGCCGGGTCAAACGGATCTCGATGGAGTCTTCGCGCTTGCGTTCAGGGGGCGCGTCCGCCGGAACCTCGGCGGTGGCCGTCACCTGCTCCGGTAGCGCCTTGTCTTGGGGGGAAACCGGATTTCCCGGCTTGTCCGCCGGGACAGGGGAAGAATCGTCCTGGTGTGGGCTGCTGGTCATAGTCCCTCCTCGTATCCGGGCGCCGTCGACGACCAGGACCACTCGGAAGCCGCGTCATGACGACGGCCGCGGGTTGTCGCACCCTGGCGAATGGGCCTTTGGTGCCTTGTTCGGCTCCGGACTCCTTACTGGGTCTGGTGCGAGGTGTGCATGCCGCTGTCAGCCTCAGCGGCATGCACACCCGTTTCGGTTTCTTCGCGTCCGACGATCAGCTAGAGAACGAGTGCGGGCAAGGGCTCCGGGGGTTCGGGTCGCAATGGGATGCCCGTGGTGTGCCGGCGGTGCAGCCACCAGAGCCCGGCGAGTCCGAGCGCACCCGCCTGGAGGGCGGGGGTCGCGGCGATCGCCATAGCCACGAGCGCGGTGACGAGAGCAAACCAGTAGAGCAGGACTCGCCTGGTGTCGGCCCAGCTGCCGAACAAGGTCCGGTGGAAGAGGTCGAGCCATCGCGCGCGCCGCAGATGCGGATGACGGCAGGCGGGATCGGTGATGATGCCGACGGGTTCACGGGTCAGGTCGAGCAGTTCGTCGAGACTGACTTCGGTCGAGTGACACTCGCGATGGTGATTATGCTTGGCGGGCAGTTTGTTCTCCTGCTCGCGGGGTGTTTCGTCTGGCGTGTCGCCGGAAGCCAGCGGTATGCTGGACATGGTTGAGCCTCCATGGAACTTCTGCCGTTTGGTGGAGTTGTTGAACCGTCAAAGCGGCTCCCCGGGCAAGGGGAGCCGCTCCTTTTCAGGCTTGAGATCCCGGTCTGCGGTCACCCGTGTAGTGGACAGCTTGAACTGGGCCTCAATGCCCATTGTGGACGAACTCCGGGGGCTACGGAGCAGTAGCCAGGAGGTTTCGTGAATGTTGCGCCCAACGGTCCGATCGGCTTCACCGGGGGTGATCAGCGCGAATGGTCTTCACCCGATCGATTGACGACCCGGCCGGCGCGCCGTCGAATTGACACTGAGACGTGCTTTAAAAAAGCAATGAGTGTCTCGCGGTAACCCGAACGTGCGCGGTGAATTCACCACAGGGTTGCGATACGGCTGAGAAGTGTTCGGTACCGAACACCCGCGGAAGTCATTCGCACGTGCAGACGTTCATGCGGCCGGAATGACGTCCGTTCGCCGCCGGATTCGACCGCTTACCGCAGTTTTTCTTGGTGAGAACCGTGCGGGAAGATGGGTTCTACTCAAGGTATCAAGGGTTTCCAGTCCGACATTTCTTCATGTTTTCCTTGTGTGTCACGGATAACCGACGCCGGCTTGTCGTCAGGATGGTGAATTACCGGCACTGGGCCACGAAATAACGGTGAAATTTGACGACGGGGTCGGCCAGGCCCCCGCGATGGGTGACCCGGGTCACCCATCCCCGGACTGATGCGTTCGGGACCGCGCCAAGAGCCCTGTGGAGTCGTACCGGATTGGGGGCTTGGGACGTACCTTCGCCGAGTAGTCGAAGGAACACCCTTCGAGGTATCGCACCCGCCGCGTCGACGGCCACGACGACCCGCGCCGAGCTCGCCGGATCAGGCGGGGAAATGGTGGATCGGCGTGAGTCGTGGATCTCAAGGAACCCCTGGCCACTCTCGTGACCAGGGGCTACCCCTTGGCGGCGTGCCCCCGGCAGGACTTGAACCTGCGACCTAGAGATTAGAAGGCTCTTGCTCTATCCAGCTGAGCTACGAGGGCCGACGTCGGCGACGTTGGGTGTCGCCCAGCATCGGCAGCTTAGCCGTCGCCAACCTGTCGATCGTTCGACACCGCCAGATCGTTTCAGGTCAGGCCCACCGTTTTTTGGAACGCCCGTGAGCGCGTCACGACGCGGGGTGACGCGCCCACGGGCCGGGGCCGCCTTGGGGGAGCGGCCCCTGGGTTCGCACTGGTCGCGAGTCGACTCTTCCCGCGAGCGACCGGCACGAACCGCCTGGAGGTGATCAGTCCCAGATCTTGAGGGCACGGATCACGAACGGTCCCTGGGGCACGTAGGTGCCACCACCCGGATAGGTGATGAAGTCTCCCTCCGTGGTGCACTCTTCGCTCTGGTAAATCGTGACGTCGCGGCTCAGCCGGTTGACGAACGCATGTCCGTCGAATCCTTCAGGCAGGGGAATGCATTCTTCGGGATTCGAGGAGCGCAGATCGAATTTCCGCGCGTCGCCGCCGTACGATTCTTCGGGCCATACGCAGAACTCGCCCTTCTGACAGGCGGGTTCGGGCGGCGTGGCGGCCGCGCTCGCGACTCCGGCGCTGGCCAGCAGGCCTGCCACGGCCAGCAGGAGCATCTGCGGGAGGCGTGTGCGAAGGTGCGTCAAACGTCGTTGCATGACTGGGTTCTCCCCCGTGAATCAGCGGCTCGATCGCCGCCGGTGAATGTGTGATTCCACGATGACTCGCCGGGAAGGCTTTGTCAGCCCGCATTTCTACTTCTGTGGATAAGTAGTTGTGCGCCGCTCGATCGGGGCGAGTTGTCCACAGATCACCAGGATCGCCTTGCCCGGTCCGGACCTGAATGCTAAGCGGGTGCGGTGGACTCGCGGACGACCAATTCGGCGGGCACCTGGGCCGGGGCGGGTGCCTTGTCGCCGCGCAGCAGCCCCAGTACCAGTTCGCCGGCGACCCGGCCCTTGGCCGACAGATCCTGCCGGACGGTGGTCAGCGGTGGTTCGGACCACCGGGCGGGCGGGGCGTCGTCGAACCCCACGACCGAAAGATCGCCGGGAACGGACAGACCCAGCTGCCGGGCCGCCGAGATCGCCGCCAGCGCCAGCTGATCCGACATGCACAGCAGCGCCGTCGGCCTCGGCTGCCGGTCGAGCAGGCCGAACGCGCTCGGGATCGCTCCCTCGACCGAGATACCGGACGCCTCCCAGATCGGCACGTCCGCCGTCGAAACCCCGGCCTCGGCCAGCGTTTCCAGATAGCCTGCCAGCCGTTCGCGCGTGTCGTGGAACCGGCTGTTCCCGGCCTCCTCCGCGTTCATTTCGCCTCCGCGTGGCGCCGAGAGGCACTGTGCCGAGAAGATCCCGATCCGCCGGTGCCCGAGGTCCAGCAGATGCCGGGCCGCCGCGGCCGCGCCCGCCCGGTCCTCGACCCCGATCCGGGCCGCGCCGCGTACCTGCGGCTGGTCGATCACCACCAGCGGCAGCCCGCGATCGCGGACCGCGGTCAGCGCCGGCGCGCCGTCCGCCAGCGAACACGCCACCGCGATGTCGGCCTGCGCGGTCAGGACCCGCTCCGCGCGCGGGCCGCCGCTCTCGCCGTCACCGGGGAGCAGCAGGAGGGCGTGGCCTTCGGGATCGACGACGGTCGCGAGCGCGTCGAGGGTGACCGAAAGCGCGGGATCCGAGAACGCCGTCGAAAGGTTCGTGTCGAGCAGGATGGCGATCGCGCCGGTGCGGCTCATGGCCAGGCTGCGCGCCGTCGGATTCGGCCCCGCGTAGCCGAGTTTCTTGGCCGCGCGCAGCACCTCTTCCCGCAGCTGGGCGGACAGCTGGTCGGGCCGGTTGTAGGCGTTGGAAACGGTCGCCCGAGACACTCCGACAGCATCGGCGACATCGTCCAACGTCGGCCTTCTTCGCCGGGTGCTGGTCACGGCCACAGTCTAGCCCTGGCGAGGAACCGGTAGACTTTCTGAAGCGCTTAAGTCATTCTGGGAGAACAGGAAGCGAAAGGGGACTTGGGTCTATGCGTGACCGTACGGCCGTATTCGTCGTGTTCGCTCTCAACGGGGCGGCACTCGGTTCCTGGGCGCCGCGGACACCGGCGCTCTCGGAGCGGGTGAACGCTTCGCCTGGTGTGTTCGGCCTCGCCCTGCTGGGGGCCAGCGTCGGTATGCTGATCGCCGCGTCGGTCTCCGGGCGGCTGATCGAGCGGCACGGTGCCCGCGCGGTGGTCGCGGGCAGCACGATCATCGCCTGCGCGGCACTGCCGATGGTCGGTTTCTCGACGTCGGTGCCCCTGCTGGCCGGGGCCCTGTTCGTGCTCGGCGCGAGCGTCGGCGCGCTGGATGTCGCCATGAACGTCGCCGGCGTCGAGGTGGAGCGCCGTCACGGGCGGGCCATCATGCCGGTTCTGCACGCCGGATTCAGCTTCGGCGCGCTGGCGGGCTCCGTCGTCGCCGGATTCGCCGCCTCGCACGACTGGTCGCCGGGCAGGCACCTGACCGTCGCCGCGCTGGGTGCGCTGGTCGTGCTCGCCTTCGTCATCGCGGCCGTGCCGGGCGCGCGGCCCGTACGCACCGAGCCCGTCGCGAAGCCGCGGATACCGCCCATCAAACGTCCTGTGCTGTGGCTGCTCGCCGCCATCGCGTTGTTCTCGGCGATCGCGGAGGGCGCGAGTTCGGACTGGTCCGCGCTGCTGATGACGTCCGTCCACGGCGTCGGGGACGGCGCCGGGGCGTTCGCCTACTCCGGGTTCGCCCTGTCCATGGCGCTCGCGAGGCTCGCGGGTGCCTGGCTCCAGAACCGGTTCGGCGCCACCCGCGCGCTGGCGGTGGGTGCCGGGATCGCCGCGGCGGGACTCGTCCTCGCCGCGCTCGCCGACCTGCCGGTGTTCGGTTTCGTCGGCTTCGCGCTGGCGGGCGCCGGACTGGCGGCCGCCTTCCCGATCGCGTTGAGCCTGGCGGGTGCTTCGGGTAAACGTCCCGACGGCACCGGAGGGGAGCGGGAACTGGCGTTCGTCACCGCGATCGCCTACACCGGATTCCTCGCCGGACCGCCGCTGATCGGCGGGATCGCGCAGGTGACGTCGCTTTCGGTGTCATTCCTGTTCGTCGGCCTCACCGCCGCGCTGATCGTTCCGTCCGCCCTCGCCGCCGCACGGGCACGGAAGCGTGAGGAGGAGTCCGTACCCGTCGCCCGTTGACATCCTCGCCGACACGCGGGCAAGCTGATTGCTCGTAAACTGAAATGAATGCGATCCGTTCGCCATTTCAGGACGGCTGATCCGGGGAGGGCGGCGTGAGGGTGCTGATGCTCAGTGGCGGCGTAGGGGTCCTGACCGGTCGTCACCAGGTTCCCGGGATCCCGGCCCGGCTGGTGCAGCCCACCTTGCCCCGGCTCGTGCTCGTCCCGGTGCTGTTCCGGCTGGTGATGCTGGTCCACGCGCTGTGGGCGTTGGGCCTCGGCTCGACGACGGCGTTGTGGGTGGTCGCGGCGCTGTACCTGGTGCCGAATCTCGCCGAGATCGCCTGGATCTTCCGCTGGTCCGCCCGTGACCCCGCGAGCGCACGGCTGGTGCCGGTGGCCGACCTCGGCGTCGCGGTGCTCCTGGCACTGGGGGCCGCGTTCGTCGCGTCACCCACGATCACGTCCATCACCTGGACACACCTGATGGGGACGGTGATGATCTGGACCCTGCTGCGTGGCGCGCTGGCGGGCGCACTGGTCATCGGGGGTGTGGTGGCTTTGCAGTCCCTGCTGGCCACGGCGTCTCTGCTCGGCCTCTTCCTCGCGCTCGGCACCGCGCTGGTGGCGTCGCTGGCGATCGTCGGCCTGGTCGGCGCGTCGATGCGGTTCGCACTCGGATTCGGGGAGCAGCAGGGCCGGGCGGCGGAACGAGAGCGGCATCGCCGCGACGTCCACGACACCGTCCTGCAGGTGATGGAGTCCTTCGCGATCCCCGCTCCCGCCGACGAACTCGACCCGGCGGCCAGCCTCGACCGGGTCCGCCGCACCGCCCGCGCCCAGGCGATGCGCATCCGCATCAGCCTCGAACACGAACCGGCGACGCGGACCGGACTGCATCAGCGGCTGCGGCTGCTCGCCGCCGAAATGGCCGCGGAAGGACTGCGGGTCGAGGTCGTCGTGCAGGACGCGGGTGGCCCGGACATCGCGGAGGAGACGGCCGAGACCCTCCACGACGCCGCCAGGGAAGCCTTGCGCAACACGTTGAAGCACTCCGGGACCAGGCGGGCCGTCGTCAGCGTCGAGGAGATCGGCGGCGGGGTGTCATTGACCGTGCGAGACCACGGCGCCGGCTTCGACGTCGGCGACCGCCGTCGAGGCTTCGGCCTGGAGAACTCGATCATCGCGCGGATGGCGGAGATCGGCGGCTACGCGCGGATCGAGTCCAGCCCCGGGCTGGGGACCAGGGTGGTCCTCCTCGGGCCGCCGTCAGTCCTGCGTCTCCCCGTCGGGTGAGTCCCGCCACTGCTTGAACGGCCGGTCCAGCGTCCACTTGTCGCCGTGGCGCTCGACGACGCGGTATTCGCAGGTCGTCGGGTTGGACAGGGACTCGAACAGTTCGATGCTCCAGCCGAACAGACGGCGGCACAGCAGCCGGATGGTCAGGCCGTGCGAGACGACCAGCACGGTCTTGGGGTGATTTTCGCCGCAGGCCGCCAGTTCACTGAGGAAGGCCGCGACCCGGTCGTCGACGTCCGCGCCGGATTCGCCGAAGGGGAGCCGGTAGAAGAAGTGCCCGAACTCGTGACGGCGCTGCTTCTGGACCTCCTGCTCCAGCGGGTCCTGCAGGTTGCCCCAGTCCTGCTCCCGCAGCCTCGGCTCCGGCACGATCCGCTCGCAGGCACTACGGATATCCAGTAACCGCAACGTTTCCCGCGTCCGCAGATATGGGCTGACGTATACCGCCGGGCGTTCGCCGTCGAGGAGTTCCCCGATCTCCGGGCCCGCCAGCCTCGCCTGTTCACGGCCGGCTTCGGTGAGCGGGAGGGAGTGGTCGGGGGTCCGGGTGTAGGCGAGTTCGTCGACGTTGCCGAGCGACTCGGCGTGCCTCAGCAGGATGATCCGCACGCCGCCATCTTGCCCCTCGCGCGTCCGGCTTACCCTCGTGACGTGCCTTCAGACCCCGAGACGAAACCGGCCGTACCCGCACGGAAGGCCGGCGTCCTGCCGCTGGTGTCGATCGGGGCGCTCCTGGCCGCGGTGGTGGCCGTCGGCCTGGTCGCGCTGACCGGCGGCGCCGGTTACGTCATCGCCGGCCTGCCCGATCCGGGGCTCGTGACGCGGTACGGCATCACCGTCGTCCGGGTGCTGGCCGAGGCTTCGTCGGTGCTGTGCGTGGGTTCCCTGCTGCTCGCCGCGTTCCTCGTCCCGCCGCAGAAGTCCGGGACGCTCGCGGCGGACGGCTACGCGGCCATCCGGGTCGCGGGCGTCGCCGCGTGGGTCTGGTTCTTCGCCGCCGTCGCGTCAGTTTTCTTCTCCGCGGCCGACGGCGCGGGACGCCCGTTCACCGAGGTGCTCTCGCCGCAGGTTCTGGTCGACCTCGTCGACGCCATCGAACAGCCCAAGGCCTGGCTGTTCACCGCGCTGATCGCGCTGCTGGTCGCGCTCGGCTGCCGTCTCGCGCTGACCTGGGGCTGGACGACGGTGGTCTTCTTCCTGTCGATCGGCGGCCTGATCCCGGTCGCGGTCACCGGGCATTCCGCGAGCGGCGGCTCGCACGACATGGCGACCAACAGCCTGCTGTACCACCTGATCGCCGCCGCGTTATGGGTCGGCGGCCTGGTGGCGGTGCTCGCGCTCGGCTGGCGCCGGGGCGAGAACCTCAAGCTCGCCGCGACCAGGTTCTCCAAGCTGGCGCTGGTCTGCTGGGTCGTGATGGCGCTCTCCGGCATCGTGAACGCGCTGGTCCGGATCAAGATCGGCGACCTGTTCACCACCGACTACGGCCTGCTCGTGCTCGCGAAGATCGTCGCGCTGTTGCTGCTCGGCGTCTTCGGGCACCAGCAACGGCAGAAGGGCGTCACCGGGCTGGTGAACGGTGCGGGCGGCGGACAGCTGCTGCGGCTCGCCGCGGTCGAGGTGCTGATCATGTTCGTCACGATCGGCATCGCCTCGGGGCTCGCGAAGACCCCGCCGCCGCAGGAATCGCTGACCCAGCCGTCGACGACGGAACTGCTGATCGGCTACGACCTGTCCGGTCCGCCGACCGTCTTCCGGCTGCTCACGGACTGGCGGTTCGACCTCGTCTACGGCACCCTCGCGATCGTTCTCGCCGGGCTGTACCTCGCCGGAGTGCGGCGGCTGAAGCGCCGTGGCGACACCTGGGCCACCGGCCGGACGATCTCGTGGCTCGCGGGCTGTTTCGTGCTGCTGATCGCGACGTCGTCCGGTATCGGGCGGTACGCGCCCGCGATGTTCAGCGTGCATATGGGCAACCACATGCTGCTGTCCATGGTGACCCCGGTGCTGTTCGTCCTCGGCGGGCCGGTGACGCTCGCGCTACGGGCGCTGCCGCCGGCTGGCAAGGACGCCCCTCCCGGGCCACGCGAATGGCTGCTCGCCGCCGTGCACTCGCCGCTTTCGCGGTTCCTGACGTATCCGGTGGTCGCGCTGCTGCTGTTCGTCGGTTCCTTCTACGGCCTGTATTTCTCGGGCCTGTTCGACGCCGCGCTGAACTATCACTGGGCGCATCTGGCGATGAACGCGCACTTCCTGCTCGCCGGCTACGTCTTCTACTGGCCGGTGATCGGTGTCGACCCGGCGCCGCGACGGCTCCCGCCACTGGGACGGCTGGGGATGATGTTCGGCGCCATGCCGTTCCACGCGTTCTTCGGTATCGCGCTGATGAGCATGCAGACCGTGCTGGGGCAGGACTTCTACCGATCGCTGAAGCTGCCGTGGGTCACCGACCTGCTCACCGACCAGCGGCTCGGCGGCGGGATCGCGTGGGCGTCCGGCGAGGTGCCGGTGCTGCTGGTGCTGATCGCGCTGCTGGTGCAATGGGCGCGTCAGGACGAGCGTGAGGCGCGGCGGCGGGACCGTCGCGAGGAGGTCACCGGTGACGCGGATCTCAACGCATACAACGCGATGCTGAAGAAACTCGCCGATCAGGGCCGGGGCCCGGGACAGGGTTCCTAGGCTTCTCGGACTCCGGGCCCCTCAAAGTTCCCCTCACGACCATGGGGGATCCGCCACGCGGCCGGCCCTAGCACATCTCCCCGCCCGGCCCGCGACTTCCACCCGAGTTGTCCACAGGTAGCCCACATCGCCGGGAGTTGTCCACAGATCCCGCTCGCGCCCCTTTTCGCTCCTTGATCCACGGCAGTCTGAAATCAAGCGAGACGCCGGGAGCGGCCCGGATCGAGGAGAAAGGCGAGTGTGATGGCGATGGGTGAAACGTGGGTGACCATGGTCGGCAACCTGACCAGTGAACCGGTCCACCATCCGCAGCGGGGGCACGGGCACGACGTCGTGTCGTTCGGCTTGCGGAGTGTCGAACGCCGGTACGACAAGGAAAGGGGCGAGTGGAGTGAGGGGCGTCAACTCGCGGTCAAGGTCACCTGCTGGCGGAAGCTGGCGATGGCGGCCTTCACCTGCCTGAGCAAGGGTGATCCGGTGATCGTGGCCGGACGGCTGCGTGGCGCCGAGACGGCGGAGGAGATCCCGGCCCCTCTCGGTCTACCTGAGCTTGAGGCCTTCTCCATCGGCCCCAACCTCGCGCGGTGTTCGGCCGAGATCCGGCGGATGGGCCGTGACCAGCCGCGGGCGATACCGGTACCGTCGCCGCCCTCGGCGAATCCCATGGTCACCGCGCTCGAAGAGGCGCCGGTGGCCTGAGGTTCGCGATGCTCCCTCAGTGATGTAGGTCTGACTGTGGGTAGTTCGGTGGTGACCGCCGTCAAGGCCGCGATCGGCTCGCTCTACGATCGCGTGTATGGCCGAGTTCATCTACACCATGAAGAAGGTGCGCAAGACCGTCGGGGACAAGGTCATCCTCGACGACGTCAGCACCGCGTTCTACCCCGGCGCCAAGATCGGCGTGGTGGGGCCGAACGGCGCGGGTAAGTCCACCGTTCTGAAGATCATGGCGGGGATCGAGCAGGCCAGCAACGGCGAAGCCTTCCTCCAGCCTGGCGCCAGCGTCGGCATCCTCATGCAGGAGCCGGTGCTCAACGAAGAAAAGACCGTCCGCGAAAACGTCGAAGAAGGCCTTGGCGAGATCAAGGTCAAGCTCAACCGCTTCAACGAGGTCGCCGAGCTCATGGCGACCGACTACAGCGACGAGCTGATGGACGAGATGGGCAAGCTCCAGGAGGACCTCGACCACGCCGACGCGTGGGAGATCGACTCCGCGGTGGAGCAGGCGATGGACGCCCTGCGCTGCCCGCCGCCGGAAGAGGCGGTCACCCACCTTTCCGGTGGTGAGCGCCGCCGGGTCGCGTTGTGCAAGCTGCTCCTGTCCGCACCCGATCTGCTGCTCCTCGACGAGCCCACCAACCATCTGGACGCCGAAAGCGTGCTGTGGCTGGAGCAGTTCCTCGCGAACTACGCCGGCGCCGTCCTGGCCGTCACGCACGACCGGTACTTCCTGGACAACGTCGCGCAGTGGATCATGGAGCTCGACCGCGGCCACGTCGTCGGATACGAGGGCAACTACTCGACGTACCTGGAGAAGAAGGGCGAGCGTCTCGCCATCCAGGGCAAGAAGGACGCCAAGCTCGCCAAGCGGCTGAAGTCCGAACTCGAATGGGTGCGGTCGAACGCCAAGGCACGCCAGACCAAGTCGCGGTCCCGGCTCGACCGCTACGAGGAGATGGCGGCGGAGGCGGACAAGTACCGCAAGCTCGACTTCGAAGAGATCCAGATCCCGCCGGGGCCCCGGCTGGGCAGTGTGGTCGTCGAGGTCAGCAAGCTGCGCAAGGGCTTCGACGACCGCGTGCTGATCGACGGGCTGTCGTTCGACCTGCCGCGTAACGGCATCGTCGGCGTGATCGGGCCGAACGGTGTCGGCAAGACGACCCTGTTCAAGACGATCGTCGGGCTCGAGGAGCCGGACGACGGTGTGGTCAAGATCGGCGAGACGGTCAAACTGTCCTATGTGGACCAGAACCGTGGCGGGATCGACCCGAAGAAGACGGTATGGGAGGTGGTTTCGGACAAGCTGGACTACATCCACGTCGGGCAGACCGAAATGCCTTCGCGTGCCTACGTCAGCGCGTTCGGTTTCAAGGGTCCGGACCAGCAGAAGCCGGCGGGCGTGCTCTCCGGTGGTGAGCGCAACCGGCTGAACCTGGCACTGACCCTCAAGCAGGGCGGGAACCTGATCCTGCTCGACGAGCCGACGAACGACCTGGACGTCGAGACCCTTGGCTCGCTGGAGAACGCGCTCGAACAGTTCCCCGGCTGTGCCGTGGTCATCTCGCACGACCGGTGGTTCCTCGACCGGGTCGCGACGCACATCCTCGCCTGGGAAGGCACCGACGAGAACCCCTCGCAATGGTTCTGGTTCGAAGGTAACTTCGAGGGCTACGAGAAGAACAAGGTCGAGCGTCTCGGTGCCGAGGCGGCTCGTCCGCATCGCGTCACCCATCGCAAGCTGACCCGCGACTGAGGGCCGGGGGTTCCCCGTGGAAGCCAGCAAGCGCCAACGGCCGGGCCTGCCCACCACCATGGTGGGCAGGCGGACGGCTGCCACCGGGGGAACCTTGTCCGCTGTCGGCAGGCTGATCGAACGAGCGGACGCCCTGCATTTGAGGGCGCCCGAACTCGCGCTGGTCCTCGGGGAGCGTGCGGCCGCGCTCGCCGAGGCGGCCGGTGACGACGAACAGTGGATCCGCGCGGAAAGCCTGGTGGTTACCGCGCGGGTGCGGCTCGGTGGCCGTCCACGGACGGTCGGCCGGGCAGTGGCTGCCCTGCGTGCCGCCGAACACGCGGGCCACGGCGACATCGCCGCGCGGCTGCGGATCGACCTCGCGGTCTGCGCGCGCGGTGTCGGCGTCCCGCTGACGGGGCTCGCCGCGCTCCGGCCGCTGTTGTCGGATCCGGCGGTCTCGCCGGTGCACCGGGCCGAGGCGCTGTGCCATCTCGTCGGCTGCCTGGCGCAGTTCGGCCGGAAGGCGGAACTGGACCGCGTACTCGCCGAGGCCGACAAGCTCGTACTCGGCGACGGCGCGATGTCGGCGGATTCGCAACTGCTGAACCGTGCGCTGCTCCGGGTCGGGGTGTCGGCGCACCGCCGCCGTCACGGCGATCTGACGTCGGCCGCCGACGCCGCCCGGACCGGGCTCGGCATGCTCGAAAAGCTCGCGAACCCGGACGACGACGGCGGTCTCGTCCGGATCCGGCTGATCCTGCAACTCGTCTGCACGCTGCTCGACCGCGGTGACGCGGAGATGGCGCTCGAGGTCGCCCAGCCGATCCTCGACGCCCCCGTCCGCGCCGCCGGGATCTCGCCCGCCGCGTGGCTGCGGCTGGCCGTGGCCACCCGCGTCCTGCTGCCGGCGGGATCCGGGGAAGCCGCGGGCAGTCTCGTGCGTGAAGCGGCCTCCGAAACCGAAGGCCACGGTCTGCACGCGGTCACGGCACGGCTGTGGCTGGAACTCGCCCAGATCGAGGAGCGGCTCGGCAGACCGGAGGAGGCCATCGGCTGCCTGCACCGGTCGCGTGCCGCCGAGCACCTGCACGCACGGGCACGCAGGCAGGCGTGCAACGTCCTGCTCGGCGAATTCGGCGCGGCCGAGCACACCGCTGTCGACCTCGACGACGTCCTGCGGACCGTCGCAGCCCGCCCCGCGGTCCCCTCGCCGGCTCCGGCCGAGGTGACCGCGGTGATGGCGCCGATCGACGTGGCGCCGCCGAAACGGGCGGCCGTCGAGTCGCCGGTACATCGTGAACAGCCGCGACCCACACGGCAGAGCGGACAGATGGAGTCCGCGCCGCTGCGGAACGCGGCCGCTGAGCCGCACCGTCTCGCTGAGCCCGGCCGCCCTGTTGAGACCGACCGTCGTGCCGAGACCGACCAGCGTGCCGAGTCCGACCGTCGTGCGGAGCCTGCTCGTTTCGCGGAACGTTCGCGCCATGCCGAGCCGTCGCGTCCGGAGGCGCAGACCGCGCCGACCGGGAGCGAGCCAGCGGCTGAAGCGCCGGTGCTGAAGCCGCCGACCCGTTCGGAGCCGGTTCGTGAGACCGTCGCGTCGGACAGCGACTGGCGGCGCCGGGTACCGAAGAAACCGGCCAGGCCGGCGATCAGGTTCGAGCCCAAGGTCGAGCCCACCGCACCGAAGCTGATGCCGCCGAAACCGGCACCGCGGCCCGAACCCGCGCTCCGCCCCGAACCCGCGCTCCGACCGGAACCGGTCTCCCGCACCGAGCCCACGCCTCTCTCGGAACCCGCACTCCGACCGGCGACCGCGCCCCGGCACGAACCTGCGCCCCGGCACGAACCGGTGTTCCGGTCGGAACCGGTGCCTCGCGCCGAACCCACGCCCCGGACCGAACCAGCGCACCGGACCGAACCAGCGCACCGGACCGAACCCGTGCACAGGACCGAACCTGCGGCCAGGCTCGAATCCGAGCCAGGGCGGCGCAGCCGTCCCGAGGCCCCGGCGGCTCGCGAAACCGCTGCCCGCGAAACCACCGCCCGCGAAGCCGCTGCCCGCGAAAACACCGTTGCCTGGCCGGAAACCACGAACCCGACCGCGCGGCGGCAGCCCGAGGCGCCCGTCCGGTACGAGGCACCCGTCCGGCGCGCCGAGCCCACGCCGGAACCCGCGGTCCCGGAACTGCTTCTGGCGCCCGAGCCCGCCGCCGAACCCCGGCCGCGGATCGCGGCGGAAACCGAAGTGCCGCGTGCGCCGGGAACCGCCGCCCCGTTGTGGGAGACCGACGAGTGGGCGGCGGAGGAACGCGCCCGCCGGTCGGCCGCGCCCGCGTCGCGTACGACCAGGCACGACGCCGAACACGGTTCCGTTGCCGCGAAATCGGTACTGGACCGGCTCGGGATCTCGAGCACCGGCGGGCACGGCGGTGGCCGCCGCCGTGCGGACAACACCACGGAACCCGCGTCGCCCGTCGAGGAGCGTGCCGAAGCCGAGCCCGTCCGCCGGGAGCCGTCGCCGGTGGAGTTCGCCGAACCCGCCGTCCCGCTCGCGCCGCCGCCCCGCGAAGACCCGCCCGCGTCGCCGTCCTACGGCACCGGCGGCCAGGAACAAGTCGCGGATCCGTGGCTGCCGAAGCTGCGGATGCCGCCCGCACTCGACCCGCTCACCGACACCGGTTCCTGGCGGCCGATCACGCCGTTCCCGGAGAGCTACGCCCGCGCGATCGCGGAAGACGAGCCACCACCGGACGCCGGACTCGCCGACCTGCTCGCCCGCGCGCTCGCCGAGCACCAGGCGGGCACCGCGAGCGCCGCCGCGCTCGTGAAACAACTCGGCTCCCAAGACTCGGGGAAGCGGCCGGTCAACGGCCGCGACCGGCATCGCGCCAACGGGAGCGATTGACCGGGCGATAGCAAAGGTCCCTTGCTCCACCGAGTCTGGACGGCCGGGACTTGAACGATTCAGTCCGGCGGCTGGAACCGCTCACTGTTCCCGTGGCCGCGAATGGCGTGCTGGTCACCCCCGGTACGGCGGGTCGCGGGAAGGGCCGGACAGACCGCCGATGTGACCGGCGAGTAGCTGAACCGATCACGGCGATTCCGGTATCTGAGCAGGGAAATCTTCGACAAACGGGAATGACCCGGCCTTGTCGGGCTGACTGTCCGGAGCTGTAGGTTGGGTCTGGGCCGGTACAGAGTCGTGCTGGTCGCGGTATCAATCTCGCTACAGTGGAGAGTTGCCTCAAATGAGCTCGACGGGAGTCTCGTCCCTGCCCGGAAAAGATGTCGGCACCGAAGAAGGCGCCCGGCGCCGGTCGGTGAACCCGGAGCAGATCCGGGACGACCTGATCGACGCCGCCGCGGCGTTCGCTCCGGAGATCGGCGACCTGATCCGGCTGTACTACCGGCACATCCCTGCTGAAGAGATCCTCGGCGACGACCCGGTCGACCTCGTCGGCGCCGTTCGTTCGCATCTGCAGCTGGCCAAGCACCGGATGCCCGGCCGCCCCGCGGTGCGCCTGCTGAACCCGACCGGCCCCGAAGACGGCTGGACGCGTGAGGCCACCGTCGTGCAGGTCGTCACGGACGACATGCCGTACCTGGTGGATTCCGTCGCCGCCGAATTCGCCCGTGACGGCGTGCAGGTGCAGCGCATTGTGCACCCGATCGTCGTGGTCAGCCGCGACCTGACCGGTGAGCTGCTGGAGGTCCACCCGGCAGCCGACCCGGCCGAGCCGCCGTCGAATTCGGCCGCCGAGTCGTGGATGTACATCGAGATCGACCTGGTCACGGATCCGAACCGCGCCCGCGAGCTGGACAACCGGCTCTCGTCGGTGCTGGGTGACGTCCGCGAGGTCGTCGAGGACACCGACAAGATGGCGGAGACGGCGCGCCGTCTCGCCGGCGAGCTGGACACGAATCCACCGCGGCTCTCCGCACACGAGGTCGCCGAGGGCGCCCGGTTGCTGCGCTGGCTCGCCGAGGGGCACTTCACCTTCCTCGGTTACCGCCGCTACGAACTGATCGACAACCCGCACCCGGACAGCGACGAGCCCGCCCTGCGTGCCGTGCTCGCGTCCGGGCTGGGTGTGCTGCGCCAGGACAGCCTGGCCGCTCGCAGTCTCACCGCCGGTCCCGACACGGCCGCGTCCGCGCTGGCGCCGACACTGCTGGTGCTGACCCAGGCGAGCGCGCCGTCAACGGTCCACCGCCCGGTGTATCCGTACTACGTCGGCGTGAAAACGTTCGACGACAACGGGCACGTCACCGGCGAGCACCGTTTCCTCGGCATGTTCACCACCACCGCCCTGCACGAGAACGTGCTGGACATCCCGGTGGTGTGCAACCGGGTCCGCGAGGTCATCCACCGCGCGGGCTTCCCGATGGAGTCCTTCTCCGGCCAGCGGATGCTCGAGGTGCTGCAGAACTGGCCGCGTGCGGACCTGTTCTCGGCCGACACCGATTCGCTGTACTCGACGACCACCGGCGCCATCACGTTGTCGGATCGCAGACGGCTGCGGTTGTTCCTGCGCCACGACCCGTACGGCCGCTTCTACTCGTGCCTCGTGTTCCTCCCGCGTGACCGCTACACGACCCGTTCGCGGCTCGCGATGCAGGAGGTCCTGCTCGACGAACTCGAAGGCACGCAACTGGAATACAGCGCGCGCATCGGCGAGACCGTGCTCGCGCAGGTGCACTTCATCGTGCACACCGACCCTTCGCAGCGGTCGGAGCCGGACACCCTCCGCATCCAGGAACGGCTCAATGAAGCCGTTCGCGGCTGGGACGACCGGATGGTCGAGGCGATCCTCGCCGAGCGGCGCGAACGCGCTGGGGACAGCGGTGTCGCGATCGGCCTGCTGGGCGAGGAGTCCGCGGGTGAACAGGGTCAGCGGTTCGCCGCGGTGTTCCCCGAGGGCTACAAGGAGGACTTCACCGCCCTCGAAGCACTCGCGGACCTCCGTGCCCTGGAGGCGTTGACCGACGAGGGCGACTTGTCGATGTCGTTCTACCTGCCGGCCGACGCCGAGCCGGGGGAGCGGCGCTTCAAGCTGTACCTGCGCGGAGAGGGAGTCACCCTTTCGCAGGTGTTGCCGGTCCTGCAGCGGATGGGTGTCGAGGTCGTCGACGAACGCCCGTACGAATTGCGCCGCGAAGACGGCGGCCGGTCCTGGATCTACGACTTCGGCCTGCGGATCGATCCGCAGGTGCTCGACCACGCCGATGACGATCTCCGCACCCGCTTCCAGGACGCGTTCCACGCCGCCTGGCGCGGCGACTGCGAAGTCGACGGCTTCAACGGGCTCGTCCTGCGTGCCGGGCTCACCTGGCGCCAGGCGGCGATCCTGCGGGCCTATTCGCGGTACCTGCGCCAGACGAAGATCCCGTTCTCGCAGGAGTACATCGAGAACACCGTCCTCGCGCACACCGACATCGCCACCGCGCTGGTGCGCCTCTTCGAGACCCGGTTCGATCTCGCGCTCGGCGACGAGGTGCGCGCGTCCCAGGCCGAGCAGCTGACCGCCGAGATCGGCGACCTCGTCGACGAGGTGACCAGCCTCGACGAGGACCGGATCCTGCGACGGCTGATGGCGGTCATCCTCGCCACGCTGCGCACGAACTATCACGTCACCGACGCCGACGGGAAGCCCCGGCAGTACCTGGCGCTCAAGCTCGACCCGAGCGCGGTGCCCGAGCTGCCCGAGCCGCGGCCGAAGTACGAGATCTTCGTGTACTCGCCGCGGGTCGAGGGTGTGCACCTGCGCTTCGGCGACGTCGCGCGTGGTGGCCTGCGGTGGTCCGACCGCCGGGAGGACTTCCGCACGGAGATCCTCGGCCTGGTCAAGGCGCAGGCGGTCAAGAACGCGGTCATCGTGCCTGTGGGTGCGAAGGGCGGCTTCGTCGTGAAGCGCCCGCCGGTGGCGACCGGTGACCCGGGTCTGGATCGCGACGCCCAGCTGAACGAGGGCATCGCCTGCTACCGGATGTTCATCTCCGGCATGTTGGACGTGACCGACAACCGTGTCGAGGGCAAGACCGTCCCGGCGCCGGACGTGGTCCGCCACGACGGCGACGACAGCTATCTCGTGGTCGCGGCCGACAAGGGCACCGCGAAGTTCTCCGACCTCGCGAACGAGGTCTCGGCGCACTACAAGTTCTGGCTCGGCGACGCCTTCGCGTCCGGTGGTTCGGTCGGCTACGACCACAAGGCCATGGGCATCACCGCGAAGGGTGCCTGGGAGAGCGTCAAACGCAACTTCCGTGAGCTGGGCAAGGACACCCAGACCGAGGACTTCACCGTCGTCGGCATCGGCGACATGGCAGGCGACGTCTTCGGCAACGGCATGCTGCTCTCGGAGCACATCCGGCTGGTGGCGGCCTTCAACCACCTGCACATCTTCCTCGACCCGAACCCGGATGCGGCCTCTTCGTTCGCCGAGCGCCGCCGCCTGTTCGACCTGCCGCGTTCGTCGTGGGAGGACTACGATCGCTCGCTGATCAGTGAGGGCGGCGGCATCTACTCGCGGGCAGCGAAGACGATCCCGATCAGCCCGCAGGTCCGCGAGGCGCTCGGCCTCGGCGAGGACGTCACCGCGCTGGCGCCGAACGATCTCATGCAGGCGATCCTGCTGGCCCCGGTCGAACTGCTGTGGAACGGTGGCATCGGCACCTACGTCAAGGCGGAGAACGAGACCCACGCCGACGCGGGTGACAAGGCCAACGACGCCTTGCGGGTCAACGGGAACCAGCTCCGGGTCAAGGTCGTCGGCGAGGGCGGGAACCTGGGGCTGACCCAGCTCGGCCGGATCGAGTTCGCCCGCGCGGGCGGCAAGATCAACACCGACGCGCTCGACAACTCGGCCGGCGTCGACTGCTCCGACCACGAGGTCAACATCAAGATCCTGCTGGATCACCTGGTCGCGACGGGCGGGCTGGGCGCCGAGCAGCGCAACGAGCTGCTGGAGCAGATGACCGACGAGGTCGGCGAGCTGGTGCTGGCCGACAACTACCGGCAGAACGCCGTGCTCGGCGTCAGCCGGGCGCACGCCGGACCGATGGTTTCGGTGCACCAGCGGCTCGTCGCGGCACTGGTCGCGAAGGGCGCCTTCGACCGGAAGCTCGAAGCGCTGCCGAGTTCGGCGGAGTTCCGCGCGCTGGAGAAGGCGGGCGAAGGACTGACGTCGCCGGAGCTGGCGACGCTGCTCGCGCATGTGAAGCTCGACCTCAAGGACGAGTTGCTGGCGAGCGAACTGCCGGACTCCGAGGTGTTCTCGCGCCGTCTGCCGGAGTACTTCCCGAAGCCGCTTCGGGAGCGCTTCGGCGACGCGATCTTCCAGCACCCGCTGAAGCGCGAGATCATCACAACGATGGTGGCCAACGAGGTCGTCGACGGCGCCGGGATCTCCTACGTCTTCCGCCTGATGGAGGAGATGAACGCGACGGCGACCGACGCCGTCCGCGCGTACGCCGTGGTCACCCACGTCTACGACCTGCCGTCGTTGTGGAACGAGATCGACGCGCTCGACAACGTCGTGCCCACCGAGGTCGCGGACTCGATGATGCTGGAGACCCGCAGGCTGCTCGACCGGGCCGCCCGCTGGTTCCTCACCAACCGGCCGCAGCCGCTGGCCCCGCTCGCCGAGATCAACCGGTTCGGCCGGGTCGTCGGCGAGCTGGCCCCGCGGGCACACGAACTGCTTCGCGGTGTCGAGTGCGCGTCGGTGGACGCGAACACGGAGCGGCTGGTGGGGAAGGGTGTCCCGGCGGAACTGGCGGAACGCGTGGCACTCCTGCTGCACACCTTCGGCCTGCTAGACGTCACCGACGTCGCGGAGATGGCCGAGCAGCAGGCGGGGATCGACGCGGTGCACACCCCGGCTGAGACCGCTGGCCTGTACTACGCGCTGTCCGACCACCTCGGCGTCGACAAGATGCTGACCTCGATCAGCGGTCTCGAA
This sequence comes from Amycolatopsis sp. NPDC051071, assembly GCF_040682875.1. Taxonomy (NCBI): domain Bacteria; kingdom Bacillati; phylum Actinomycetota; class Actinomycetes; order Pseudonocardiales; family Pseudonocardiaceae; genus Amycolatopsis; species Amycolatopsis sp. NPDC051071. Next base: position 91,796 of record NZ_JBFBBY010000002.1, read on the forward strand.
CGGGGCAACCGCTGGCACGCGCTCGCGCGGCTGGCGCTGCGGGACGACGTCTACGGTTCCTTGCGGGCGATCACCCTGGACGCGTTGCGGCACAGCGACGCGGGCTCCGACCCGGACGAGAAGATCGCGCACTGGGAGAAGATCAACGCGTCGCGGCTGCAGCGGGCAAGGGTCGCGCTGGACGAGATCAGCCAGTTCGGCAAACTCGACCTGGCGACGCTTTCGGTGGCGGCGAGGCAGATCCGGAGCACGGTGAGGTAGTGAGCTACATTTCCCTGATCCGGCCACGCTGGTCGGATATGGACGTCTACGGGCATGTCAACCACGCGAATCTGGTGACCCTGCTCGAAGAGGCGCGGATCCCGCTGCTGTTCGGCGATGCCGTCCGTGCCGGTCTCACCGAGCTGCCCAAGGGCATCGTCGTGGTGAAACTGGCCGTCCATTACCGTTCGCCGATCGTGGTGTCCGATCAGGACATCCGGGTGGAGATCTCGTTGAAGGACTTGAAGCACGCCAGCTTCACCCTCGGCTACAAGGTGCACAACGGGCCTGCCGGGGGGGACAAGGTCGCGGTCACCGCGGAGACGGTGCTCGCGCCGTTCGACACCGGGTCGGCGCGGCCCCGGCGGCTGACCGAGGACGAACGCGCCTTCCTGGAGAAGGGGTTCGCGGATGCCTGAGCTCGTCATCCCGGACGCGGGCGACCGCGAAACCCTCGGCGCGTTCGTGGCCAGGGCGGTCCGGCTCGACCAGAACACCCTGGTGCGGCTGCGGCAGCGCGGGGACGGCGTCGTCGAGGCGTGGAGCACGACTCCGTTCGAGGTCCTCGCGACCAGGGCTGTGGCCGGTGACATCACGCCGTCGGACGTGACGGTGTCCGGGAACGAGCTGCTCGCCGCGCTGACCATCGCCGGTGGCGAGCGGATGGACCCCGGCCCGGCCCGTGACCTGATGTGGCATTCGGAGCTGCCCGCTTCGGGACGCTGGCAGCTGATCGACGAACTGCCGGCGACGGTGATCTCCGAACTGGCCGATCGCGGCGTCACGCTGGCCCGCGACAACGTCGGTCCGCACGGCAACCCGCCCGCTTCGCTGATGGACCAGGCGGTGCTCACCGTCACCGGCGGCGAGCAGGAGATCAAGGTCCAGATGCGGTGCTTGTTCGCCCTGTCCGGGATGGGCTTCCTCGACTCGTCGATCGCCGACGACGTCGTCCGGGTGACCGCGACGGATTCGTGGATGCGCATCGACGCCCGCTACGGCGCCGTCCTCAAACGGCGCCACGCGCTCCTGCCGCTGCTGTTCTGACGGGTTTCTTACCGCTTCACGCCGCGGGTGGCTTCCGGCCGCCCGCGGTGTCAGGCTGTCCGCATGAGCGACAGTGTCCCTCGCGACGACGGCAAGGGCGGGGAGGACCCGACCGCGGACTTCCTCGCCGAGGTCCGGGCGGAGGAGACCCCGTGGCGGACCGAACGCCCGCCGGGTGAAGAAGCCCCGGACCGCGCCGGACGTCCTGAGCGGTTCGGCCGGGCGAAAGCCGCCGGACGGGCCGCCGCGCAGGCCGCGCCCTACCTCCAGGCCGCCGCGCTGGCGACCTGGATCGTCTCGGGCGCCGTCGGTGACTCGGGCGACTCCGGTTCCGGCGACCTGGGCTCCTCCGGCGACGCCTGACCCCCTCCGGCGACGCCTGAACTCCCACAACTAGTCCTCTGGTTGCGGTAGTTGGCATCGCGAACTGCCGCAACTAGAGGACTAGTTGCGGAGGGGGCTAGATCTTCGAGCGCATGGTTCTCATGCGTTCGATCTCGGCGGACTGGCCGGTGATGACCTCCTGCGCCATCTCCTGCGCCTTGATCTCCACCCCCTTGCCGAGCTGGGCTTCGGCCATGGTCAGCGCGCCCTGGTGGTGCGCGATCATCAGATCGAGGAAAATCTTTTCGAACGCGGGCCCGCCGGCCGCCCGCAAATCCGCGAGCTGGGCTTCGGTCGCCATGCCCGGCATGAGGGCGTGCTCGTGCCCGCCGCCGTGCCCCTCGTGTCCCGCACCCGGCACCGGCTTGCCGCGATCGGACAGCCACGTCCGCATCATCGCGACCTCGCCGTCCTGAGCGACCGAGATCCGGCCGGCGATCGCCCGGATCTGCTCGTTCGCCGTCTTGCCCGGCACCAGGTCGGTCATCACCTTCGCCTGCTGGTGGTGGGGGATCATCATGGTCATGTACTCGACGTCGGCTTCGTTGGGCTGATCGCGCTGAAGCGGGCCGGGGGCGACGGTGCCTGCCTGCTCACCCGGTTTCCCCGGAACAAACACGGGCGCGCTCGAAGCCGGCGGGGCCGGGGGTTCGTCGGCGGTGCAGCCCGAGACGACGAAAGCGACGGCCACCAGCGCCGATGTCAAACTCTTTTTCATCCCGGGAGATCCTCCATTGGTCGGTATCTGCTGAGCCTAAATAAGGAATAAGGTGCGCGTAAAGCTGGGTGGAAGGAGAGCCATATCGTGCTGAATCCTGGGCTGAAACGCCGCTTGACCAGGGGCTTCGTGTCGGCGGTCGCTGTTGCCGCCCTCGGCGCCTCCAGTGCGTTCGTCGCACCGGCCGTCGTCGCGGAGCCTTCGGCGACCACGATCCCGGGTGTGGACGAGATCGTCCACAGCCCGAATCTCCGGTCGATCGCGAACGTCCCGCAGCAAGGACCGTTCACCAAGGACTCGACCGGCACCGACATCGCGTTCACCAAGGGCCACGCGATCATCGGCACGTACGACGGCTTCAACGTCTTCGACGTCCGCAACCCCTACCGCCCGAAGATCGTCAGCCAGGTCCTCTGCCCCGGCGGGCAGAACGACGTGTCGATCTCCGGTGACCTGCTCTTCGTGTCGACGGACTCCTCGCGCAGCGACAACTCGTGCTCGAGCGTCCCGAAGCCCGCGTCGGACAAGTCCGCGTGGGAGGGCATCAAGATCTTCGACATCTCGAACCTCGCGGCGCCGAAGTACGTCGCGGCGATCGAGACCGACTGCGGTTCGCACACCAACACGATGGTGCCGGACAAGAACGGCAAGAACGTCTACGTGTACGTCTCGTCGTACGCGCCGGCGGCCAACCTGCCGGACTGCCAGCCGCCGCACGACAAGATCTCGATCGTCAAGGTCCCGCTCAAGGACCCGGCGAAGGCCGAACTCGTCGCGAAGCCGGTGCTGTTCCCGGACGGCGGCAACGCCGGTGGCCCCAACCCCGACGGCACCAACCGTTCGGCGACCACGGGCTGCCACGACCTCACGGCGCTGCCGGAGAAGGACCTGATGGCCGGTGCCTGCATGGGTGACGGCGTCCTGTTCGACATCTCCGACCGCCTCAAGCCGCGAGTGCTGAGCCGTGTCCAGGACAACGTGAACTTCGCGTTCTGGCACAGCGCCACCTTCAACAACGACGCCAGCAAGATCGTCTTCACCGACGAACTCGGCGGCGGCGGCATGGCGACCTGCCTGGAGAAGTTCGGCGGCACCCGCGGTGCCAACGGCATCTACGAGATCACCGGCCGCGGCGACAACCGCAAACTGGAGTTCCGCAACTACTACAAGATCCCGCGTCTCCAGTCCGAGACCGAAAACTGCGTGGCGCACAACGGTTCGCTGATCCCGGTGCCGGGTAAGGACATCATGGTCCAGTCCTGGTACCAGGGCGGCGTCTCGGTGTGGGACTTCACCGACGTCACGCGGCCGAAGGAGATCGCGTACTGGGAGCGTGGCCCGCTGTCGAACGAAAAGCTCGTCGGCGGTGGCACCTGGTCGGCGTACTGGTACAACGGCTACATCTTCTCGTCCGACATCGTGAAGGGTCTCGACGTCCTCGACCTGAACGACTGGCGGACCTTCCCGGCGAAGTTCGTCCGGCAGAACGAGTTCAACGCCCAGACGCAGTACAAACTGCACCCGGGCTTCAACTGATCCACTAGCGTGAGATGAAAGTCCCCTTCATGGCGAATTTTGCGATGAAGGGGAGGTCGTGAGTGATTTGGGTCGTTAGAACGACCCAAATCACTCACGACCACCGCCACGCACCCGCCTGCCGTGAGCTCCCTAAACCCAGCATGCCCCCGATGTCACATTGGGGACGCTGAACGTCCCCAATGTGGCATTGGGGGCAGGGGTGGGGTCGGGCATATGCAATGGTGGGCGTACCCCTCGAGAGGAACCGAAACGCCGGTCACGACCCAGCCGACTGCCCCGCCAACGGCCGCCTTCAGTCCTTCTGCAGGAAGAAGTACGCGTACCGTTCGTCCAGTTCGTTCTTCGGGACCAGCTGGATGGCCTTGGGGGTGAACCCGCACCGCTCGGCCAGTTGCCAGAAGGCGTCGACGCGGTACGTCGTCATCGCGGCGAGGCCTGAGCGGTACGAGCGGCGCCGGGAGCGGGTCCGCCAGGTGCCGGGGTCGTACTTGACCTGGATCAGCGCGAGTCCGCCGGGCACGAGTAGTTCCCGCGCGATGCGGAGGAGGCGCTCGCCGTACTCGGGCGTCGGGATCAGCTCGAAAACGTAGAAGCTCACGTAGACGTCGCAGGGTTCCTTGACGACTGAAAGCGCGGATTCCGGGTTCGCGACGTCGATCTCGACGGCCTGGAAGTCCGTCTGGCAGACGTTCGCGACCTGTTTCCCGCATTCGGCGAGGGTTTCGGCGGAGATGTCGACGCCGATGAATTCCTGGGCGCGTGGCGCGAAGTGGATGGCGTTGGCCCCGCCGCCGCAGCCCCATTCGATGACGCGATTCCAGGGGCGGTCAAAACCGGCGAGCCGGGCGCCGCCCTCGAACATGTCGAGGTGCTGTTTGCCGATTTGTGACCAGAGGTCGTTACCGTCGAACGTACCGGCGTCGCGCCAATGCGAATTGTCCTTCCATCTCTTCTCGCCGGGTTCGTTCCAGTATCCCTGCGAGTCGGCCGAGATGGCGGACTCCGATTGTTTGGCGCCGACCGTCGCCAGCGCGCGCTGGCCGAGGTCTTCCGCTTTGGCGGCGATCTTCTTGGCGAACGAGATGACAGACATGGGGGTAGCCGTTCCCTTTCCCGGTGCGACAGAAAAGACGCCGTTCACGACGCCCGTCTGGACATCGCTTTATCCGTGAGCAGTGCCGCCACCGGCACCACCGCGAGTGCCACGCCGAAGCCGCCCAGCGTGTCAGTCGGGTAATGCGCGCCCATTGTTACCTGGGCCCAGCCCATCGCGAACCCGGCGAGTACGACCACGACGACCACCAGCACCGACGCCCGGCCGCGACCGAGTCCGCCGAAGAAGCCGAGGGCGGCGGTAAAAGCCAGCGCGGTCACGAAACCGGTGTGCCCACTGGGATACGAGAGGAAATCGCCGTGGATGTACCGGCCGGTCAACGGTTTCAGCCCGCTGGTCAGGCCGACGGTGATCAGCACCGCCACCACACCGGCGACGGCGGTGCGGGGACGCCGCGCGAGAAAACACGCCCCCAGGAACAGGAGCATGACGATCACCGAGCCGATGGGCTCGCCGAGGTAGTCGATCACCACGCCGATGGTCCACCACGGATCGTCGGACCAGGCGAGCGCGTCGACCAGCACCGCGTCCATCCCTGTCGGCTCGGTGGTCCCCGCGTACAGCAGCAGGAGCACGACGGCACCGAGAAAACCGGCGACGGCGAGGACGAACGCGGTGGGGCGGAGCACCGGCGGCAGGGCCGGGGGTGCCGCCAGTACGCCCGTCTTCACTCCGCGGCCACCTGCTCGGCGGCCCGGATCGCGCCTTCGTACCCGGAGATCAAGCGGTCCAGCCCGACCTCCGGGGTGAATTCCTGTTCGTAGACCATCCGCGCGGCCTTGCCGAGTTCGTGGTTCCGTTCGACGTCGCCGACGATCTCCCGCAGCCGTCGCGCCAGCGACTCGTCGTCGCCGGGTTCGTGCAGCAGCCCGGTGACACCGTCCTCGACAAGCTCGCGGAACGCGCCGTGCGCGGCGGCGACGGTCGGGACGCCGGCGGCCATCGCCTCGACGACCACCAGCCCGAACGTCTCCAGCCATTCCGACGGCGCCACCGCGACGGCCGCGCGGGTGACCAGCTCGGCGCATTCCGCCTTGGTCCGCAGGCCTTCGTAGCGGACGTCGTCGCGGCCTTCGGCCCAGCGGGCGACCTCGTCCTGCATCGGGCCGGTGCCCGCGATCACCAGCGGCATCCCGAGCCCGCCTGCCGCGGCGAGCCGGTCCCAGGCCCGCATGAGCAGGCCGATCCCCTTCTCCGCGGTGATCCGGCCGAGGAACAGCACATGCTCGCCGGTGCCGACGCGCCTGATCCCCGGATCGGTGACGAAGTTGTACTTCACCGCCATCTTCTCGGCGGGCATCCCGGCGGCGATCAGGATTTCGCGCTGCGCCCGCGAGATGCAGAAGAACCGCGAGATCCCGGTCCACCAGCGATTCCGGTTGACCACCAGGCTCGCCGCCATCGGCACGGTCGCGAGGCTCGAACCGCGGTAGCAGCCGTGCCGCACCGCGGGCACCGGCGTCCGGCCGACGCAATCGGTGCAGACATGGCCGTCGCGGTACAGCGTGCCGGGCGGGCAAATCAGCGTGTAGTTGTGCACCGTCGCGACGGCGGGCACGCCGACGTCCGCGCACGCCGCCAGCACCGACGGCGAAAGCAGCGGGAACGTGTTGTGGATGTGGACGACGTCGGGCCGCTCTTCGGTCAGCCGCCGGGCGAGATCCGCGCGCACCGCCCGGTTCCACGGCACCCGCAACGGGACGACGGCCTTACGCGGCAACGACATCGCGGAGATGTCGTCGCTGCGCCGTTCGAAGAGGCCGACGTCGTGCCCGGCGTCCGCGAGCAGCGCGACCTCCTGGTCGACGACGTTGTTCTCACCGCTCGGTTGTTCGGACCGATAGCGGTTGTGGACCACGAGGACCTTCACGCAGGCTCCTTGGCCGGGATGTACTTCTTCTCGACGACGGTTTCGGACGGCGTCCGCACCAGCAGTGACGCCGCCAGCGCCAGATGCAGCAGGTACGGCGAGGCGTCGCCGAGTCCCGCTTCGGTGTAGGACGCGGAAAGGCAGTAGGTGATCAGGAAGATCGCGCAGGCTCTGGCCAGCGACGGCGGCCGCAGTGCGGCGACCACGATCAGCACGAGCATGAAGGCCGCGACGATCGCGATCCCGACATAACCCTGTTCGTGGTAGACCGCGAGCCAGCTGTTGTCGATGGGCAGGCCGATGTAGGACTTGTTCGTCAGCCCGACACCGAATATGTACTCGCCGAGGGTGCGTGGATCGGACAGCAGCGCGTCCCAGACCTTCGCCCTGCCGGTGAGGCTGGAGAAGTTCTCCTCGCTCTGTCCGCGCAGGAACCAGGCCTGCAGCAGCGAACCGAGGGCGACCGCGACGACGGCGGCGGTCAGCGCGACCCCGGCGAACACCTTGCGGGCCCGCGCGCTGGACATCCACAGCGAGAGCAGGGCGAGCAGGACGCCGGCGATCAGGCCGAGCATCGCCGTGCGGGTATGCGTCAGCAGCAGGATCCCGAACGACGGGACGATGACGATCAGCGCGTTCAGCCGGTCGAGTTCGCCGCCGAGCCACAGCAGCAGGGTGAGCCCGATGACCACCGCGGCGTACTGCCCGACCTGCGGCGGGGTGAGCGGCCACAGGGTGCCGGTGAGCCGTCCGCCGTACTCCTCGGCCAGCGCCATCCCCGGCGACGCCGCCAGCCCGACGACGACCGTCACCAGCACCACGGAATAAGTGCGGATGTGGTGCCGGACAAGCCGGATCCCGCCGTCCCACCAGCGGGTGAGCAGCCACAGCGTGCTGACGAACAGGCCGAACCGGAAGCAGCGGAACAACGCGCCGTACCCGACTTCGAGGTTCAGGCTCGCCAGGAGACTGAGAATCGCCAGCACGGTGAGCAGCAGCAGATACGCGCTCGGCCGGATGCGGAGCCGGACGTTCAGCACCAGCGCGACGCAGAACGCCAGCACCAGCGACCCCATGGTGACCAGCTGGATCACCGACCGCGGGATCGGGATCACCGTCGTCGCGCCGGTGGAGCCGAGGGTGTTGAGGATCAGCAGTGCCCAGACGAGGGCGACCGCCTTCGGCATATCCGGCGACTGCGAAGGACGCTCGACCCGCGGGAGGCGCGGAAAGCGGGTTCTCCTGGCGGTTTCGCTCCGCATGTCAGCCTCCTTGGCGGGTGTAGGTGGAGCCGGTGTCCTGTTTGTACGGCCCGCCTTGCCATTCGCCGATGCCCAGGCTCCGGCTCGGCTCGAAGCCGATGAAGTTCCACGGCCCGGCGTAGGTGTTGTCGTGCCACCTGTTGCCTTGGTTGAAGGTGATGGCCTGCTGGACGACCTCGCCCTGGTACGGCGACCAATCCGGGTACGTGCCGAAGTTCGCCAGTACCGCCATCCGCGCGCACGTGCTCTCGCAGCCCGCGACGGCCGGATCGAGGACGAACCGGTTGTGGTGGATGTCGACGCGTTGCGTCTTCCACCGGCAGTCGTCGTACAGCGGGCCCGACGCGATCGCGGGCTTCGCGCAGGTCTCGTGTCGTGGCACCAGCTTCGTGCAGGCACCCGACGACGTATTGGCCGGGCTGTTGCAGAACCGGTCGGAGTTCTCCCACAGCGTGATGCCGTTCCAGTTGTTCTCGAGCACGTTCCCGGCGATCTCGACCTTGTCCGTCCGCGCCTTCACCCTCGGCTCGCCGCCGGACTCGGAGAGGTAGATCGCCGCCACCGGGAAGCTGTCACCGCGGTCGATGTAGGACTTCCCGTCCACCCAGTTGTTGCGGCGCACGGTGTTGCCGCGAATGACGGCGTTGTAGCTGGTCTCGTAGAGGATCGCGGTGCTGTCGTTGCCCTCGACGAGATTGCCCTCGATCAGGAAGTCATTGTTGTTCGTATCCGCCCACAGCCCGACGCCGCGGTTTTCGTGCACCCAGTTCCCGCGCACGTCGGCGCCGTCGACGGCCCAGAACTTGACCCCGCCGGTGCAGCCGCAGCCGTCGACCTTCCGTTCCCAGTCGCCGGTGTTGTTGCCGGTGATCTCGTTGCCTTCGACGAGGAGCCCGGTGATCCCGTTCTCGCCCTCGTAGGCGTTCATCCCGTACTGCCCGTTGTTCCGCAGGCAGTTCCCCCGCACCTGCTGCCGCGCACCCGCCATCAGGCCCGCGCCGTCGTTCTCCTGCACGGTGTTGTGCTCGATGACCCAGCCCGGGGCCGAATCGTGGTTGACCACGCCTTCGTCACGCGGGGCCATGAACCCGCGCACGGTGAGGTACTGGAGCTTGACGTCGGGACCGCTGCCGGAGAAGGCGTACTGGTTGATCCTCCGGCCGTCGAGGATCGCACCGGGGCCGCCGAGGTAGACGTTGCCCGCCTTCGGCTGGACCTGGTCGAACCGGTCGTCGCCGAGCCGGTGCGTGCCCGGGGCCAGCCAGAACGTCGTCCCGGGTCCGGCCGCCCTGGTCTTCGCCGCGAGATCACCCGGTACCGCCGGATCGACCGTCACCGCTCCCGCCGGTGCCGCCGCCGGGCCGGGTGGCAGCTTGTCGCACACCTGCGCCACCGCGCCGGACGGCGCCCGCGCCGGATCCGGTGGTTTCCCCGCCTCGTCGGCCGGGTCGGCGGTGCAGGAGGCCAAAACCGTCACGGTGGCCAGGAGGACCGGCAGGACGACTCGGCGGAAGCGGTGCGGTCGGGAGGTCACAACGTGGGTTCCTCGGGGTCGAAGGTGAGCACGCTGGACAACGTGCCTTCCGCACCGGCGGTTCCGGCGCCGAGCAGGGTCCACGCGGGCTCGCGGCGGCCGAAGCCCGCCGAGTACCAGCCGAGCGGCGGGGTGGTCTCCCCGCGATGTGCCGACCACGTGAGCTGCGAAGGCAACTCCAGCGATGCCCCGCGTTCCTGACCGTCGACCGTCCAGGACAGCTTCGCGGTGTCGCCGGTGACGGCGACCTCGACGGCGGGACCGAAGTGGAACGCGAGACGGCACGGACGTGCCTCACCACCGTCGACGTCGTCAAGAATCCGCAGCTCAGCACCGTCCAGCTCCACCGAACGCCGGTGGAGCGCCGGGGCGTAACCGTCGTGCTCGGCACTCCATCGCGACGGGGTTCCGGCGGCGATCACCTTGGTGACGGCGTGTTTCGTCCACAGGAACGGCCCGCCGGAGACGGACTGGTCGCTGCCGCCGAGTTCGAGTGTGTTGTGCCCGGCCGTGGACCGGAAGTACGAACGCCACTTCGGTTCCCCGTGATAGCAGTACGTTCCTGGGTCGGCGAGGATGTCGACGCCGTCGTGCCGGACCTCGACCGAGAGCGCGTCGGCGTGCGCGTGCGCGGCGATGGACAGGAAGCCGTGCGGCCCGCCGTCGCAGCGGCACCAGATGTCGCCATCACGCAGGATGGTCATCCCGGCGTCGGCGAAGTCGTCCCGCCGCCGCACCGGACGCGCGGCACCGATGTGAATATCCTTGGCCAGCGCGGAAAAGAGCGGCGTGCGGACGTCGCCCTCCCGTACCTCCGGCCACCAGTCCAACCGTCCGAAAAGGACTCCGCCGGTGGTGATCAGTGAGCCCCAGCGGCTGGTGTCGTCACCGTCGACGACGATCCCGAAGCCGTCGTCGGCGTCACCCTGCCTCGGGGGCCGAAGCCGGCTGTCCACAAGGGACGCGAGTGCGTCGGTCATCCGGAGCAGGACGAGCCAGGTCGACTCGGGCACCGCCACGCCGGCGGCCTTCGCTTCCAGTGCCCCGGCGAGTCCGAGTTCCAGGACGAGCCCATGGTACTCGGTAGCGAGTTCACGGTTGATGCCGGAGCCGAAGGTGTTGTGCGCCAGCATCTTGTCCAGCGACGCCAGTGCCGAATCGCGCCACCGGCCCGATTCCGGGAACCAGTCGAACGCGCAGGCCGCGGCGAGCTGTCCGGCGTCCTCGGCGATCACGTGGTTGTTCGCCGACGAGCCGCGGCTAGGAAAGGCGGCCAGCCAGCGCTGGTGGTGCCAGATCTGGTTGAGCGCCACCGGATTGTCCTCGAACAGCGACGACGTCTCCGCCCAGCCGTCGAGCAGCCGCCGGACCCACACCCAGGAAAGCAGCCGGATGCCGAGTTCGATCCCGCTGACCCAGTGCACCCCGCGCATCGGCGGATTGGCCACCCACCACGACTTCAGATGCGCGGCGACGCGTTCGGCGTAGCGGTCCTCACCGGTCAGGGCGTACGCGGCGGCCAGCACGGTGAGATGCTGGTGCCGTGACGGCTCCCAAATCTGCTTGATATCGCCGACAGCCTCTTCGCTCCGGTACGGGATGTCGAAGGAGTACACATCGGACGGTGCCCGCCGCCCGGTCTTCGGGTCACGCGACCAGTCCGGGTCGACGAGGTCGTCCCGCTCGACGCCGAAGTACTCGGCGCGCCCGTCCATCAGCCGGTCCGCCTTGACGACCAGGTCCTTGACCGCGTCACCGGACACGGCGGCGAGGACGTCCTCGCCGGGAACGCGGGCGAACCGCCGGTCCGGCAGCCAGGCCGCCTTCTCCCCCGCGACCCCGCGCCACTGGCGTTTGCGCACGACGTCGGTGACCCGGCCCGCGATCTCGGCCGGTCCCATCCGCGACAGCCTTCGCAGGTACCAGGACGGATCCATCAGCCGAGTCCTTCCTTGGCGTTGATCCGCACCGGCACGCCGGTCTCCAGGCTGCGGTTGACCGCGAGCGTGGCCAGCGTCGTCGAGACCAGCGACTCGACCGAAACCGGCATTGCGACGCCGGTCGTCAGCGCGTTGACGAACGCTTCGAGTTCGGCGGCCTGGCCCTTGTCACGCCCCTTGGGGATCCGCGAGCTGGCCCACTTCTTGCGGCCGAACACCGAGGCACGCGCGAAGTCGTCGAACTTCAGCACCTTGCCGTCGGCGGTGAGGTCGATCGTCTCCTTGGGGAACGCCGAAGAACCGCTGGTGGTGTAGGCGATCGACGCCGTCGAACCGTCCGGGTAACGCAGCAGGATCTGCAGGTCCTGATGCCCCGGCGTCGCGGTGGCGTACACCGAGACCGGGTCGGAGCCGAGCAGCCGGCTGACCGTGTCGATGAAGTGCCCGCCCTCACCGGCGAAGCGCGAACCTTCGCTGTCGAACTGGTTGTACCAGCTGTTGGCGTCGAGCTGACCGGCGTTGATCAAGTACCGCACCGAAGCCGGGCCGATCCGCGGTCCGAAGTGGACGACCGCTTCGTTCAGCAGCGGCGCGAACCGGCGGTTGAAGCCGACCTGCAGCCGGTCGTTGCCGGATTCCTCGATCGCACCGAGCACGATTTCGAGTTCCTTCTCCGACAAGGCGAGGGGCTTCTCGACGAAGACGGCCTTGCCCGCGAGCAGCGCGCGCCTAGTCAGCTCGGCATGCGAGCTGTGCCGCGTCACGATGAACACCGCGTCGATCGAGTCGTCTTCGAGCATCGAGTCGACATCGGTCGTGGCCTTGGCGAAACCGAACTTGCGCTTGGCGTTCGCGCCCGAGAGCGCGGACGTGGTGACGACCTCAAAGAGGTCCATGTACTCCATCTCCGCGAGATGCGGCAGGAGCATCGAGGACGCGTAGTTGCCCGCGCCGATGAACCCGATCCGCAAACTATCCGGCTTGGGCACCGCACGCGTGGTCACCGTCTTCGGCATCGCGACCTCGGCGACCTGCGCGGTGGCCGTCGCGGTGCGCTTCTCGTACTCGAACAGCACCGCGACGGCCTTGAGCTCGCCCTCGTTCAGCTTCCGGTACGTCTCGACGGCGTCGGAGAAGGCCGAGACATGCGAGATCAGCGGCTCGACGTCGAGACGGCCGCTGCCCATCAGGTCGACGACGCATTCGAGGTTGCGGCGTTCGGTCCACCGGACCTGGCCGATCGGGTAGTCGCGGCCTTCGAGTTCGTACTCCGGGTCGTAGCGGCCGGGGCCGTACGAGCGGGAGAACCGGACGTCGAGTTCCTTTTCGTAGTAAGCGTTCCACGGCAGGTTCAGCGAGCATTTGCCGATGTCGATCACCCGGCCGCGATCGCGGCTCAGCTTCGCGGCCAGCTCCACCGGCTCGTTCGTGCTGCCACCCGCGGCGAGGTAGACCTGGTCGACACCGTGCCCGGCGCTGATCTCCGCGACCGCGGTGTCGATGACGCCGGATCCCGGATCGGCGCACCTGAGCGCGCCGAGCTGTTCGGCCAACGCGCACCGCGTCGGGTCCGGGTCGACGCCGACCACGCGCACACCGGAGGCGACCAGCAACTGCACCACCAGCTGGCCGATCAGGCCGAGCCCGATGACCAGCGCGATGTCACCGATCTGCGGTTCACCGCGGCGGACACCCTGCATCGCGATCGAGCCGACCGTGCCGAACGCGGCATGCCGCGGGTCGACGCCGTCGGGCACGCGGGAGTAGAGGTTCTTGGGCACCCAGTTGAGTTCCGAGTGCAGTGCGTGCTCGTTTCCGGCGCAGGCCACGTAATCCCCGACCGTGACGTCGTGCACACCGGCGCCGACCTCCTCGACCACACCACAGAGCGAGTACCCCAGGGGGGTGTACGAATCGAGTTTGTTCATCGCCTTGCGGTAGGTGGCGCCGAGCCCGTTCGCCGCGACGCTCTGCATCACCTTCGCGACCTGATCCGGCCGCGCCTTCGCCTTGCCCACCAGTGAAAGGCTCGCCTCGGACACCTTCATCATCTCGGTGCCGGCGGAGATCAGCGAATAGGCGGTGCGGACCAGCACACCCCCCGGTTTGCACGCGGGGGCTCCGACGTCGAGGAGCGCCAGCTCCCCGCTCTTGTAGTTCTGCACTACCTGCTTCACGTCGCTCCTAGGAGGCGTTCGCGCGGGCCTCGACGGCGCCGCGATACCAGTACTCGAGGGTCAAGATGTGCCAGAGGTGCTTGGACCGGTCCTGCTGCCCGGACGCGTCTTCGTCGACGAGCCGTTGCAGGGCCTCACGCCGGAGGAAACCGGCCTTCACCAATTCGCCTTCGTTGGTCACCTCACGCACCAGTGGCGCGAGGTCGCGGCTCATCCAAGCCCGCAGTGGTGCGCTGAACAGGCCCTTCGGCCGGTGGACGATCTCCGCGGGGAGTATCGACAGCGCCGCTTCCTTCAACGCCATTTTCCCTTGGCGCTTCACGATCTTCTTGTCGCCGGGGATCCGGAACGCGGCCTTCACGACCTCGATGTCGACGAACGGCGTCCGCACCTCGGTGGAGGCGGCCATACTCGACCGGTCGGTGTAGGCGAGGTTCAGGCCCGGGAGGAACAGCCGGGAATCGGCGAGGCACATACGGTTCACGAAGTCGGACAACGTGTTGTCGTGATAAGTGTCCGCGTGCTCGGTGAGCACGTCGTCGACGGCGCCGGCGAGGTCCGGGTTCAGCAGCCCGACGAGTTCGGCCTGGTCGTACATCGTGTAGCTGCGCCGGAACGCGGTCTCCTCCGGCAGTTCCGCGAACGAGAGGAACCGCTTGGCGAACCGCACCGAGCGGAACCCGCGCTTCGACGTCGCCACCGGCAGTCTGTCCACAACGGACTCGATGGGACGGCGCACCAGTCCCGGAACCCGTTGGTACCGCACGGCGAGCTTGTTCGCGAGATGTTTGCGGTACCCGGCGAACAGCTCGTCGGCACCCATCCCGGACAGCATCACCTTGACACCCGCCTCGCGGGCGGCGGTGCAGATCAGGTAGCTGTTGATCGCCGCCGGGTCGCCGATCGGCTCGTCGAGGTGATACGTCATCCTCGGCAGCAGATCCAGCACCTGCGGCGCGATCTCGATCTCGTGCAGGTCGACGCCGAACTTCGCGGCGACCTTCTTCGCGTACATCAGGTCGTCCGGCATCGCCTCGAACTTGGCGTCCTCGGCCCGGAAACCAATAGTGTACGCGGAAATCCCAGGCTGCTCACGCGCGGCGATCGCGGTCAGATAGCTGGAGTCGAGCCCGCCGGAGAGGAACGTCGCGACCGGCACGTCCGAGATCAGGTGCTTGCGCGTGGAGTCCTCGATGACGGCGTTGAGATCGAACTCGCCCTCGTACGCGGCGCCTTCCTCGGCGACCTGGCGCAGCGACCAGAAGGTGCCGCGGTCCAGGTCACCGTTGGGCCGGAAGCGTGCCCAACTGCCCGGCGGCAGCTTCTCGGCCTCACGGAACGCACAGCGGCCGTCCGGAACCCAGTAGTAGAGCAGTGAAGCGACGAGTGCGGTGTCGTCGACGGTCAGCGAGCCACCGAGTTCCGCGGCCAGCGCCTTCAGCTCGGACGCGAACACGACGCCCTTGCCGCGGCGCACCAGGAACAGCGGTTTGATGCCCAGCTGGTCGCGGACCAGCACGAGTTCACCGGAACGCTCGTCGAAGACACCGAACGCGAACATGCCACGCAGCCGGTGCAGTCCCCCGGTGCCCCATTCGCGCCAGGCCTCCAGCAGGACCTCGGTGTCGGACGTCCCCCGGAACCGCACGCCGGCGGCTTCGAGTTCCTTCCGTAGCTCCGGCGCGTTGTAGAGCTCGCCGTTGTAGGTCAGCGCGAGACCGTCCTTGACCATCGGCTGCGCGCCGGTCTCGGTCAGGTCGACGATCGAGAGCCTTCGGTGTCCTAAGTGGACTTCTCCCTCGCCTGCCCGGTGGTCGTACCGCCCCGAACCATCCGGTCCGCGGTGGGCGAGGGTTTTGGTGAGCCGATCGGTGAGCGGTCCCCCGTCCGGCCAGAAATAGGCCCCTGCGATGCCGCACATCTGCTTAGCTCCCCTTACAAGGCTTCGGCGTTATCAGGTGAAACAGGCGCGAATCGTTTTGTCGGCTGATCGGCGTTGTTCTCTTGATCCTCAGGCCGCTTGTACGGCGTCGGCGGCCGCCGCCGGGCTGCTTTCTTGTCCTTGGCCGGTTCCAGCACCCGTTCGACCGGCTTCTGCTGGATCGAGTTCTGCCTGGCTGGATCGGGCGGCGCCACCGCGAGCCGACGCACGGTGGGCTCGTCGTCCGGGAACATCTCCACCGGTCTCGGCGGCGGCCCGGACGGCTTCGGATGCGGCACCCGGTCGAACATCGGCTGCGGACGGCGAGGCGGCATCGGCTCACGCGCCCGGACCGGTTCCGGCGCACGCACCGGCTCCGCGACCCGCTCGACCACCCGCTCGACCACGACGACCTGGCGTTCTTGCGCCTCGACGTCAACACCTCGTCCACGCAACGCGGTGTGCAGGCCGTCCCACAGCGTGCCGTCGGTGTGGTCACGCGGATCCGGGTCCACCAGCACGACCCCGATAACCGGGATCCGCCGTTCGGCCAGCTGACGCGCGACCGTGTGCAGCCATTCGGTATTCGCCTGCCCGGCGCGCACGACGAGGATGGCTTCCGCGCCGAGATGTTCGAGGTTCGTCCACGCCGTCCCCGGCTCGATCGAGCCGACACCGACCCGGCGTTCACCGGGGGCCGTCGGCTCGTCGCGTTCCAGCACCCGGATCCCCGCGCCGACCAGCGCACGCAGATTCGCCTTCGGCAGGTCGTCGACGAGCGCGACCGGACCCTTTCCGGCGAGTTCGGCGGCGATGTCGGCGGCCAGCGCGGCCGTCGTCGCGCGTGCGCCGAGATCGAGCAGGGACACCGTCCCGGCTTCCTTGCTGATCGTCCGGATCAACGTGGTGGCGACCCGTTTGCGTTGTTCGAGCGCGCGGGCCTTCCGCAGCCATCGCGGCGGCTTCGGCAGCTGGGCGATCACCGAGGCGCCAAGATGGCGTGAGAGCTCGCGGCGCAGTACCGGCCGGTCCTTCACCACACTGCTGATGGCGGCCAGCACGAGCCCGAGCAGCAGGCCGAGCACCAGGCCGATGCCGCCTGCCGTGCCGGTGGTCTTCAGCACCGAACGCGGCAGGATCCGCGGCACGTCCACGATCTGCGTACCCGCGCCGACCTTCGGCGTGCCGATACCCGCTTCCTGCGCGCGGCCGTCGTAGTCGGAGATCTTCGACGTCAGCTCCGCGCGGCGCGAGTACAACCGCTCCAGCTGCGCGGGATTGGCGTTCCGGTTCTTCGCCTCTTCGGTGACGATGTCGGCCTGGATGGTGCCGATTTCGGTCTGCGCCTGGTTGCGCTGGTCGAGCAGGGCCTTCTGCTCGGCGGCCGCGGCCGCCTGGGAGCGCGCGATGTACTCGGCGATGAAGGCGTCGGCGAGCGCCTGCGTGCGGGCGACGGCGTCGGCGTTGTCCTTGCCTTTGACCGTCAGCTGGAGCACGTTGTTGGTCACGCCAAGGGCCGTGTAGTCCTTGAGGAACTCTTCGGCGGGCTGAGTGCTGTTCAACTTCTTGAGCGCGTCGGCCGCGATCTTCGTCGTCTGCATCACCGCGACGTCGGTCTCCATCAACGTGCCGCTGTCGCTGGGTGAATCGTCCGCGTGGACGACGAGGATCTTCGCCACCGCCGTCGGCGGCGACGGCAGGAACATCGCCACGAGCCCGCCGGCGATCAGGCCGGCGAGCGCGGTGGCCAGCCACAGGCGTCGGCGGCGCCGGACCGAGACAACGAGCCGCTGGAGGTCGACAAGGGGTTCGGGTTTCTCTTTTTCCGCGGTCGTCACGGGGTACCTGCCAGTGCTTCTCGATCGGTCTTGGCGGGTTTGGGCGGTTTGGCCGCCCGGCTGCGGGTCGGCCGGACGGGGCGGATCAACGCCGCCCCGACCACGGTCAACCCGGCGTCGGCGCAGGCTTCGGCGATGCCGACCAGCTCCCACGCGGTACGCGTCCCCACGCCGAGCACGACGAGAACCCCGTCGGCGTCGGCGTCTTCCACGACCGGCCGTCCGGGCGCCACCGTGACAACGGTGAACCACCGATCGGAAAGCTCGGCGATATCGGCGGCGGCCACCCGCGCGGCGTGGTCTCCATCGGCCACCACCACCAGCAACCGCCGCTGCCGCAACCTCGCCACGAGGCGGCGGTAGTGGACGTCTCCGTCAATCTCGTCGGGGAAGACGTCCACTCGCTGGATGTTCCACGGCTTGTCGTCACCGAGGACCTTCGCCCGCAGGCTCCGCTCGGCCTCGGGGTCCGGCACGTCGACGACGTCCACGGTGGCCAGCACCGGACCACCCGCCGCCGCGCCGATCTCCTCCTCGTCCCGCAGCCGCCGGTCGGTGCGGGCGGCGAACAGGTGACCGAGGAGGCCGAATACGAAGAACAACGCCGCACCGCCGAGAGCCAGCTGCGGCAACGTCGGTGATGCCGCCGAAGTCGGCCGCTCGGCCCCACCCATCACGACCATGCTGCCGAGGCCGCTCGCGGTGTCGGTGGCGTTGAGGCTGGACATCGCCTGCTCGATCGACGAGCGCAGCGCGGCCAGTTCGGTGCGGAGCTGGACGGTCTCGACCGTCGTCTTCCCGTCGGAGACCTTCTCGGTCAGCTCGGTGATCCGCTGGTTCGTCTGCGAGACCTGCTGACGCAACGTCTCGCGGCGCTCGTTCGCCAGCTGGACCGCGGAGTCGCCGGAGCTGGTGAGGATCTGCGTCGAGTACTTCACGAATTCCTGGGCGACCTGGTCCGCGACCTGCTGGGCGTGTTCGGCGGAGTCGTCGGTCGCGGCGATGGTGATCACGTTGCCCTGCGCGACCGTGGTGGACACCTGGTCGCGGAGGCCGAGACCACTGCCCCGGCCGAGCACGGCGGCGGCCCGGTCGAGGACGACCGAGCTGGTCGCGACCTCGGACTGGGTGAGCAATTCGTCGGCCTCGCGCGGCCCCTGGAGCAGGACGTTGGACGTGGTCCGGTAGCCGGGGGAAAGGATCAACGACGAACCCGCGCCGACCAGGGCACCGAGGACGGCGAGGACCACCAGGGTCCGCCATCGGCCGCGCAGAACCTGTCCGATCATGGACAGGCGCACCGTATCGTCAGTCAAAGCCGGGATCTCCCATCGGCGCGTGTGGGTGTGGCATCAATCCCGTCGGACCGATCGCGGCGTTGGTTACAGGATTGCCCGAGTCTTGTTCAAAACGCGACCGGGGAAATCGATCAACGGGTCGCGGCCGCATAGGCCGCGAGCAGGGCTTTCTGGGAGTTCTCCCAAGAGAGCGGACCGGCGACGCGCGCCCGCCCCAGCTCACCCATCGCGGCCCGCTCCTCCGGCGAGTCGAGCAGCTGCGCGATCAGCTTCGCGAACTCCGGCTCGTCGTTCGCCGGTGCGTACAGCGCGGCCTCCCCGGCCGAAACCCGGGCCTCCCGCAGCTCGAAGGAGACGATCGGACGGCTCATCGCCATGTACTCCATGATCTTGTTCATGGTCGACACGTCGTTGAGCGGGTTGAGGGGATCCGGCGACAGGCAGACGTCGGCCACCGACAGGTAACGCACGAGATCCTCGTCGGAGATCCGGCCGGTGAACTCGACCTGATCGTCGAGCTTGAGTTCCTTGGACAACGCGACCATGGCGTCGAAAGCGTCGCCGGAGCCGATGAACACGGCATGCCAGTCGGTGCGGCCGACCTCGTCACGCAGGGACGCGAGCGCGCGCAGGGCGTAGTCGACGCCGTCCTGCGGGCCCATCACGCCGAGGTACGCCAGCAGATGCGGCTTGCCCTTCTTCAGTTCGGGCTCGGCCGGGACCTGGTGGAACCGCTCGACCACCGGCGCGCTGCGCACGACGAAGACGTCCTCCGGCGCTTTGCCGCCACGCTTCACCGCGACGTCCTTGTAGCTCTCGTTGGTGGCGATCACGACGTCGGCGGTCTTGTAGGTGCGGCGTTCCAGCGCGCAGACGGCGCGATACAGGAAGTCCTCACCGCGGTTGAAGCGCGAAAGGTACAACTCGGGGCAAAGATCGTGCTGGTCGAAGATGAACTTCGCGCCCTGGCGCTTGAGGTAGAGCGCGACCAGGAACAGCATGTCCGGCGGATTGCAGGCGTGCACGACGTCCACCCGGCCGACCTTGCGGGCGAGCCGGAGTGTGTGCCACAGCGCGGATCCGTACTCCTGGACGTATCCAGCCGGACCGCCGGTGGCGGCCTTCAACGGGTACCGCAGGATGTGGACGCCGTCGATGGTGACTTCGGCTTCGGTGTCCCGTTTCGTCCCTTGTGGACAGATGACGTGGACTTCCCAGCCGTCGCCCGAGAGTGTCTGGCACTCTTGCCAGACGCGGCGATCGAAGGGGACGGAAAGGTTCTCGACGAGGATGAGAGCTTTACCAGGCAAGACCGACATATCCCTCTTCAGCCCGGCGCTTGTCGGCATCGGGTACGCGGACGAGATCGATGATGGGGTGGCCGCCGCCCGCCGGGAGCGCCGCGAGGACGTCCGGGTCGTTGCAGCCGATGAGGGAGACCTCGGCGTGGTCGAGGACCTCGCCGATGGACCCGGCCAGCAGCTGGCCGAGATGCGGCAGCCTGCCCTCGATGTACTCGCGGTTCGCGCCCATCAGCCGCGAAAGGCTGACGTTGGCGTCGTAGATGCGGAGGTCGTAACCCTTGCCGAGCAGGCGCTCCGCCAGCTCGACGAGCGGGCTCTCGCGAAGGTCGTCGGTACCCGGTTTGAAGGACAGGCCGAACAGGCCGACCTTGCGCTTGCCGGCGCGGACGACGAGATCGAAAGCACGCTGGAGGTGTTCTTCGTTGGAGGGCAGCACATGCGACAGGATCGGGACGGCGACGTCCGCGCGGTGCGCGGCGTAGACCAAGCCGCGCAAATCCTTGGGGAGGCACGAGCCGCCGAACGCGAACCCGGGGCGGAGGTAGGCGGGGCTGATGTTGAGCTTGCGGTCGGCGAGGAAGACGTCGATCACCTGATGCGAGTCGAGCCCGAGCGCGCGGCAGATGGCGCCGAGTTCGTTCGCGAAGCCGATCTTGAGGCCGTGGAAGGAGTTGTCGGCGTACTTCGTCATCTCGGCGACCGGGATCGCGACGCGGAAAACCTCGCCGGGAAGCCCTTCGTAGAGCGCCGCGACGACGTCGCCACTGGCCGAGTCGAACTCGCCGATGACGGTCTTGGGCGGGTCGTAGAAGTCCTTGACGCTGCTGCCCTCGCGCAGGAACTCGGGGTTCACCGCGACACCGAAGCCGACGCCGGCGGTGAGACCGGAGGACTTCTCGAGAATGGGGACGAGCAGGTCCAGGCAGGTGCCGGGGAGCATGGTGCTGCGGAAGACGACGGTATGCCTGGTGGGCTTGTCCTTGAGCGCGTCGCCGATCTGCTCGGCCACCCGCTCCAGGAACGCCGTCGACAGGCTGCCGTTGGGCGCTGACGGGGTACCGACGCAAATGAGGGAGACGTCGCTGTCCGCGATCGCCTGTCTTACGTCGGTGGTGGCTCTCAGTTTCCCTTGGGCGACCACTTCCGCGGTCAGTTCGCCGATCCGTTCCTCCACCACCGGCGCCTTGCCGCTGGAGACGAGGTCGATCTTCACCGGATTCACGTCCACCCCGACGACCTCGTGCCCGCGCCCGGCAAGGCACGCCGCCGACACACAACCGACGTAACCGAGCCCGAACACACTGATCTTCATGACGAATTCCTCCAGCCGCGCTCTGCTGACCATTGGTCGGCCGGGGCCCGCGGTTCGTTACCGCCGCCCGCCGGTTGGCCGCGTTTGGCGGAGCGGCAGGGAGGCAGGGGGAGGGTTCTCGTGAGTGATTTGGGTCGTTCTAACGACCCAAATCACTCACGAGCACGGCACCGAGGACAGGTCGGTTCTCGCCCATCGGCCGGGTCCCAGCCCTCGCGCACCAGGACCATCCGGACCTCGGCGGCGACCGCGCACGGTGAGGTCCGGACGTCCTGCCACCCATAAACGAGCCGGGCGCGGCCTGCCAACTCCCCGGCGTTGTCCCGACGGCGATCACGGAACGCGACGCTCGCCATCGCATGGGTCGCGCGCCCATCGAGGCGGACCGTCAGCCGAACTCCGTGCGAGTCGTAGGTCACGTCTTCCCAAAGCGTCTTGCCGTCGACTTCGAACGGCGTCTGTTTGTCTCCGGCAGGCAAGCCGTGTTCATCCTCGACTTCTTTCTGGTATTCGACCTCGAGTGCGGACATCAGCCCGTTCCGCACCAGCGCCAGCCCCAGCAAAATGGCGGCCCGGTAACGAAAAGGTGGCCGGAGCGCGACGCACGCGTCCATCGTGGAGACCAGCACCCGGCTCCGGCTGACCAGGTCGACGATCGTGTTCGTGGCCTCTCGCGGGGTCCGCTGCGAAACAGCGAGATCGACGATCGTGTCGGTCGTTCGCGTCCGGGGCGGCCGCATTTCAACCGCCGTGTAGGCCAAGGCCCGGGAGCGATGCACGAGGACCATCGGTGGTTGAGAGACGGCCGAACTCGTGTAGGGCACCGTGATCTCGATCGGCCCCTCGATGACCGGGACGAGGTTCCATTCTTCCGCGGCCGTGCGATGGCTCAGGGTGGCGTGACCGCCACCGTAGAGAACCGCCGCGTGGAGTTTCGCCGTCCGGGACAACTCGCCGGTGAACGTGGCGATGACACCGGGAAGCACGATCCGCCACCGGCCGGCGTCGATATTGGCCCGCACGTCGGACGGAGTATGCCGGTAGGCGCGGAGTTGGGTCCTGCTGACGATTCCATGCTGCTCTTGCAACAGAACCGGCCAGCTGGGGCGAAGGTCGGCCGGAATCGAGTCTTCCGACCAGCGAGTGTGAATAGGCACCCTCCGACAATCGCGTCCGAAGGAGAGGCCTGGGGAGCGTGGGCGAAATCTGTGGATAAAGGGTCTGGTTGTGGATAAGTCGGGTCTCGTGAGTGATTTGGGTCGTTCTAACGACCCAAATCACTCACTAGCTTTTTCAGCTTCCCTGGACGAACTTCGCCGCCAGGCCTTCCCCGACCGAGGTCGACTTCCCGTGGTCTTCGATCGGCGACACCTTCGAGTTCTTGAAGCAGATGTACGTGACGCCCGAGTCGACGCCGCCGTTCTCCGGGTCCGGGTTGATGCCCAGCGACTTCGCGGTCGCGTAGGACGCTTCGCCGATGATGTCGTTCGGGCCGGTGTCACCGATGACGGTGTAGAGCACCTTGTTGTTGTAGATCACCGCGCACGAGCCGGCGCCCTTCAGGCCCGAGTTCCCGAAGTTCCACGTGCTGCTGACGCTCGGCACGACGATGTAGGGCGTCTGGTCGGCGATCAGCGCCTTGCCGTCGGAACGCGGGAACGCGGTGTCGGGCTGGAACCACGGGTCGGTGTTCTCGTTGCATCGCGCGGTCGGCTGCCCGTCGCAGTCGATGTCCATGTCGGCTTTCCAGAAGACGGCGCTTCCCGCGTCGCAGACGGCGATCGTCCGGCCGGTCTCACTGTCGGTCTTGTACTTGCCGTTCGAGATCTGTTTGCAGCTGGTGGTCTTCGCGAGCAGCTGCTGCGCGGTCGGGCCCGCCTGGATCGCGGGTGAAGCCACGGCCGTCGCCGCCGCCGGGGCCAGTCCTGCGGCCAACACCAGCGCCGAGAGCAGGAGTAACTTCCGCATACCGTTGCACCCCTTAGTTAGTAAGTCTTCCTTACCTCAACGGAGAATGCAGCGGCCAACGACCGGACTCAAGGGCTGACGGGGTGTTGTTTTCCCACTACGCAACGAAAATCGGTCAAAACTGGGCAAGCCTGGCGACCCGCGCCATGAACCGTCCCGCTCGGCGGTACAGGGCGTCCCCTTCACCGAGCACGCCGTCGATCCACGCCTGATCGAGGTCGTGCCGGACTTCGGTCCGCGGCTGCAACCAGCCGTCAAGCGACGCGGCGCCGCCTTCGGTCGTGTAGACCCGCGTCGCGCCGGAACGGCGGAGCCGGCTGAGCACTCGCCGGTCGTAGGCGCCGAACGGCGGCGCGTAGGACCGGACCGGTTCCCCGCTCAGTTCGGCGAGCAGCTTCGGCGCCACTTCGAGTTCGCGCCGGACATGCCTGCCGTCGAGCCGCCGCCAGTCGCGGTGTTCCCAGCCGTGCGAGCCGATCGACATCCCGGCCGCGACCAGACGACGAAGTCCGGCGGCGTCGATGAAGCCCCGCTGGCCGATGCGGCCCGCCAGCGGGAAGAACTCCGCCGTCAGATCGCGCTCGACCAGCCGCGGCAGTGCGATGTCGACGTCGGACGAATTACCGTCGTCGAAGGTGAGCCGGACGTCTTCACGTCCGGCCACCGAATCCAGCACCCGTTCGAGCTGTTCGACGGTCACCCAGGACTCGTTCTCGCCTGGGTCCAGCGCCCGCACGGGCCTGCCAACGCCGCCAATCGCCAGGATCACCATCCGCGCCTCATTCGGGACCGAGTGTGTTTCCCGATTAATCGCATTGGCGAATGGAGTAGTTACATGATCGTGCAAGGTGTCCACGAACGGATTACTTGCGGATCTCCAAGGTGCAGCACTTCGGGCCGCCGCCTGCCTTCCTGAGCTCGGAGATGTCGACGAAGACGACCTCGTAGCCGCGTCCGGTCAGCCGAGCCGCCAAACCGGTCGCTTCGACCGGCAGGACGACGTTGCGGCCGTCGGACACCCCGTTCAGCCCAAAGCATTCCGCGTCGGCCCGGTCCGCGATTACCGCGTCCGGGAACATCCGCTCCAGCACCTTCCGCGAACCGGCCGAGAACGCCGCCGGGTAGTAGGCGAGCTGGGCCGGTGTGGTGTCGGTGGCCTCGGCGAGCACGAACAGCGCGGTGTCGAGGTGGTAGTAGCTCGGGTCGACCAGCCGCAGGGACACGACCGGGACGCCGAGGACCTCCTGCGCCTCGGCGTGCGCGGCCGGGTCGGTCCGGAAGCCGGTGCCGGCGAGCAGGACCTTGCCGGTCCAGGCGAAGTCGCCCTCGGCCTCGTTGATCTTCTCCGGCATGGTGATGTCACGGTAGCCGTGTTCGACGAACCAGCGGCGGAAGTGTTCGGCCTCGGCGGTGCGCTGCGGGGCGCGGAACCGCGAGCCGAGGACACGGCCGTCGACGACGGTGCCGGAGTTGGCGGCGAAGACCATGTCCGGCAGGCCGGGCTGGGCGTCGATCTCCTCGACGGTGTGGCCGAGGCGTCGGTAGGTGTCACGGAGTTCGGTCCACTGCGCCATCGCGGTGTCGACGCTGACCGGGACGGACGGGTCCATCCACGGGTTGATGACGTAATCCACCGCGAAGTACCGCGGCGGGCACATGAGGTAGCGGCGCGTCGTGGGTACACGGGGCTGCTCTAGTACCGGCATACACGAAGGGTAAGACTCGCCTAATTCCGCAATCAATCGCTGTTCGCTGCGCATATACCTGCTAAACATTGCGTGTGAACACCATCGACCAGCGAATCGTTTCATGTCTGATGGCCAACGCGAGGTCAAGCTACGCCGACATCGGGAAAGTCGTCGGCTTGTCCGCGCCCGCGGTGAAGAGGCGGGTCGACAGACTGCTCGAAACCGGGGTCCTGCGTGGCTTCACCGCGGTCGTCGATCCCGAGGCACTGGGCTGGGGCACCGAGGCGTTCGTGGAGGTCACCTGCCACGGCAACATCACCCCGGCCCGCATCCGCGCCCGGCTGGAGCCGCTGCCCGAGGTCGTCGCCGCCTACACCGTCTCCGGCGCGGCCGACGCGATCGTCCACCTGCGCGCGTCCGACATCCACCATCTGGAGACCGCGCTGGAGCGGCTGCGCGGGCTGGAGATCGTCGACCGCACGGTGTCCACCGTCGTGCTTTCCCGGTTGCTGGAACGCCCGCCGACGCCCGAGGCGTGACACCCTCGGCCGGTGACCGATCAGATCCGCTCCAGCCATGACGGCGGCGTCGCCGTGCTCACCATCGACGCACCCGCGACCCGCAACGCCCTGACCCTCGACCTGTCCGCCCAGCTCGCCGCCGCCGTCGCGCGCGCCGAGGCCGACGAGAGCGTCCACGCGGTGATCATCACCGGTGCGCCGCCCGCCTTCTGCGCCGGCGCGGACCTCGACACGCTCGCCGCCGCGAAGGAGGACGGGCTCCGCGCGATCTACGACGGCTTCCTCTCGATCGCCCGATGTTCCCTGCCGACGATCGCGGCGGTCGGCGGGGCCGCGGTGGGCGCCGGGCTGAACCTCGCGCTCGCCGCGGACGTCCGCATCGTGGGACCGAGGGCGAGATTCGTGGCCAGATTTCTCGAATTGGGCGTCCATCCCGGCGGCGGGATGACCTGGATGATCCAGCGGCTCGTCGGCCCGCAGAAGGCCGCGGCGATGACACTCTTCGGTGAGGTCGTCGGCGCCGAAGCGGCTGTAGAAGCCGGGCTCGCGCTCCGGCTCGTTGACGGAGATCTCCTCGAAGCGGCCCGTGAGCTGGCGCGACCCGCCGTCGAGGCGCCTCGCGACGTCCTCCTCGCGACGAAACGCACGCTCCGGCACACCGCCTCGCTGACCGAACATTCGGCCGCCGTGGACGCCGAGATCGAACCGCAACTGGCGTCACTCACCGCACCCGCCTTCGCCGAACGATTAGGCAGGCTTAAAGCGAGAATCAGCGGCCAATGACCGATCCTCGATCAGACTTCACTACGCTATAAGGAGATACGGCTCACAATCGAGTCGCATCGTTAACCGTTACCATCGGTAACACATAAACCGGAAAACCCCCGCTCAGCGACGAGCTCAGGACACTCGAGAAGTAGGTCAAGGCCGCGCTTGCGGCAACCTGGGAAGTGTCACGAGGACTAGCCTCGGGACATGGCACCTGTGACCTGGCCGACATCGCCGGGCGAGGCACCGGATCCTCGGCGCTGCCGGGGACCACGTCGGGAGAGAGGGATTCCCTGACCTATGAGCACGAGTGCGAACGGCAACGGCTCCTTGTCGGCCGTACGGCCCACCGAGGTCGCCAAGCTGGACCGGGTGGTCATCCGGTTCGCCGGTGACTCCGGTGACGGAATGCAGCTGACAGGCGACAGGTTCACCTCGGAGGCGGCCGCTTTCGGCAATGACCTGTCCACCATGCCGAACTTCCCCGCCGAGATCCGCGCGCCACAGGGCACCATCCCCGGCGTCTCGAGCTTCCAGGTGCACTTCGCCGACTACGACATCCTGACGCCGGGCGACCGGCCGGACGTCCTGGTCGCGATGAACCCCGCGGCGCTGAAGGCGAACCTCGCCGACGTCCCGTCTGGCGGGACCATCATCCTCAACACCGACGAGTTCACGAAGCGCAACCTGGTCAAGGTCGGCTTCGAGAACGACCCGCTCGACGACGACACCCTTTCGGCCTATCAAGTCCACCGGGTGGCCATGTCGACGTTGACCAGAGGGGCGCTCGAAGAAACCGGACTGTCCAAAAAGGACGCCGAACGCGCGAAGAACATGTTCGCGCTCGGGCTGCTCTCCTGGATGTACCACCGGCCGACCGAAGGCACCGAACGGTTCCTGCGCGAGAAGTTCGCGAAGAAGTCCGACATCGCCGAGGCCAACATCCTCGCCTTCCGGGCGGGCTGGAACTACGGCGAGACGACGGAGTCGTTCGCGACGACGTACGAGGTCGCGCCCGCGAAGCTGAACCAGGGCACGTACCGCCAGATCACCGGGAACACCGCGCTGGCGTACGGGCTGGTCGCCGCCGGGCAGCAGTCCGGTTTGCAGATCCTGCTCGGCACCTACCCGATCACTCCGGCATCGGACGTCCTCCACGAGCTGTCCAAGCACAAGAACTACGGCATCCTCACCTTCCAGGCCGAGGACGAGATCGCCGGTATCGGCGCGGCGCTCGGCGCTTCGTACGGCGGCGCGCTCGGCGTCACCTCGACCTCCGGACCCGGTGTCGCGCTGAAGTCCGAAGCCATCGGCCTCGCGGTGATGACCGAACTGCCGCTGGTCGTGATCGACGTGCAGCGTGGCGGCCCGTCCACCGGTTTGCCGACCAAGACCGAACAGGCCGACCTGCTGCAGGCGATGTTCGGCCGCAACGGCGAATCCCCGGTGCCGATCGTCGCGCCGCTGTCCCCCGCGGACTGCTTCGACGCAGCCCTGGAGGCCACCCGGATCGCGCTGAAGTACCGCACCCCGGTTTTCCTGCTGTCCGACGGCGCGATCGCGAACGGCTCCGAGCCGTGGCTGATCCCGGACGTCGAAAACCTGCCGGATCTGCGGGTGGAATTCGCCACCGAGCCGAATGCCGAGGACGGTTCCGGGGAATTCTGGCCGTATGTACGCGATCCCGAGACCCTCGCCCGTGCGTGGGCGATCCCGGGCGCGGCCGGTCTTCAGCACCGCATCGGCGGACTGGAGAAGGCCGACAAGACCGGGCACATCTCCTACGAGCCGGACAACCACGAGACGATGGTCCGGCTGCGGCAAGCCAAGATCGACGGGATCGACGTCCCGGACCTCGTCGTCGACGACCCGAGTGGCGGCAAGGCGCGTGTCCTCGCACTCGGCTGGGGCTCCTCCTACGGGCCGATCGGCGCCGCGTGCCGCCGGGTGCGCAAGGAGGGCATGCCGATCGCGCAGGCGCATTTGCGGCACCTCAACCCGTTCCCGGGCAATCTCGGCGACGTACTCCGTTCGTACGACACCGTGGTCGTCCCTGAAATGAATCTCGGCCAGCTTTCGATGCTCTTGAGGGCGAAGTACCTCGTGGACATCAAGTCGTACACGAAGGTCGCCGGGCTGCCCTTCAAGGCCGAAGAGCTGCAAGGCGTGTTCACGGAGATCATCACCAGTACGGAGGCGGGGAAGTGACCGCGATAGACCTGGGGATTCCCACACTCGGCGGCTTGGACCTTGTGCCAACCGAAATCGAGCCGCAGAAGGCCAAGGACTACAAGTCGGACCAGGAGGTCCGCTGGTGCCCCGGCTGTGGCGACTACGTCGTGCTCAACGCCGTCCAGTCGTTCCTGCCGACACTCGGCCTCAAGCGCGAGAACATCGTTTTCATCTCGGGGATCGGCTGTTCGTCACGATTCCCGTACTACCTGAACACCTACGGCATGCACTCGATCCACGGCCGCGCGCCGTCGATCGCGACCGGCCTCGCGACCTCGCGACCGGACCTTTCGGTATGGGTCGTGACCGGCGACGGCGACGCGCTGTCCATCGGCGGCAACCACCTGATCCACGCGTTGCGGCGCAACGTGAACATCAAGATCCTGCTGTTCAACAACCGCGTCTACGGCCTCACCAAGGGCCAGTACTCGCCGACGTCCGGACAGGGCATGGTCACCAAGTCCACCCCGATGGGCTCGGTCGACACCCCGTTCAACCCGCTGTCGCTGGCGATCGGCGCCGAGGCGTCGTTCGTGGGCCGCGCGCTCGACTCGGACCGCAAGGGCCTGACCGAGGTGCTGGAAGCAGCCGCGAAGCACCGCGGTTCGGCGCTGGTGGAGATCTACCAGAACTGCCCGATCTTCAACGACGGCGCGTTCGACGTCCTCAAGGACAAAGACGAGGCCGCGAACAGGCTCATCCCGCTGCGCACCGGCGAACCCATCCGGTTCGGGCCGCAGGCCGAGTACGGCGTCACTCGCGGCGGCTGGGGCGGGCTGGAGGTCGGGAAGGTCGCGAACATCGGCGAGGAGAACCTCGTCGTGCACGACCCGACGATCGAGGACACGGCGTACGCGTTCGCGCTGTCGCGGATCGGCGACCAGAACCTGAACCACGTGCCGACCGGCATCCTGCGTCAGGTCGAGCGGCCCACCTACGACGACCAGGCACGCGCCCAGGTCGAGGAGGCCCGCGCGGCGAAGGCGCCGGACCTGCGGTCGCTGCTGCGTGGCAAGGACACCTGGACCGTCGTCAGCTAGCCGTCCGAAACGCGATGAGCGGCCCGTTACTGGCCGTTCATCGCGTTTCTCAGCTGAGGGGCCGGAAGCCCACGCGCTCCGCGTCGGTGGCCGTCCGGAACCAGACCTCGGCGACCATCTTCGGGAACTGGGGCGAATCCTCGGTGCAGTACCGCAACGCCGTCACGCTGGCCTTGACCGAGAAGTCGTCGGCGGGACGGCCACCACCCGGCCGCGGCATCGCGGAACCCGGACCGAACGGGCCCGGCGGAACGGATTCTGAGACAGGAGCAGCCGTCTGCCGTGCGGGCGGGGGCTCCGGCGCGGGCATCGAGTCGCCCGGCTGGACGGCGGGCTCGAACAGCGAGCCACTCTGGCCACCGGACAGCTCCGGCTCACGACGTTCGATCGCCCGCATCGACGGCGTGATCGGCTGCGGCGGCTCGAAACCGCCGCGTACCGTGCCGCGCGGCGTGCGCTTGGGCAGTACCTGAGTGGCTTCGGCGGGTGTCTGCGGCTCCGAGTCGAGGAGACCGGCCTTCGCTTCTTCGTCGGAACCGAAGGCGTACGCGGGCGGGTGCTGCAGCTCTTCTTCCCGCTCGAACCAGTTGGTCTCGACGGGTGCCTGCTCCGTGTCGACGCGCGACGACGGACTGAACAGCGAAACCGGCTCGGGCTGCGTCTCGACGCCTTCGGGATCCAGCTGGATCTCCAGGCGGGACCGGTACGGTCCGTCACCCGGCAGCACCGGTTGCGGTTCGGGCAGCGGTTCGGGTTCGGGTTCCGGCAGCGGTTCGGGCTCGATGTCCAGCTGCGACGCGGGCTGGAGGTACTCCGTCGCTGCGGCCGCGTACGGATTCGCAGGCTGGGGTTCGGGCTCGGGTTCCGGAAGGGGCTCGGGGTCCAGCTGAGCGGCCGGGATGTACTGCGTCCGCTCGGCCGAGGACTCAGGCTCCGTGTCGGGCGCGGTGCGGTACTCGGCCTCGTACTCTTCTTCTGGCTCGAAGGTCCGCGTCGGGGTGTGCACCGGTTCCGGCGCCGTCTCCTCGACGACGTCCCCGGCGGTGTACTCGGCGTACTCGGACGGTTCCGGGTCCTTCTCCTCGACCGGTTCGGTCCACGGCTGCGCCGGCTCGTGCTCGGTGAGCGTCTCGGGGTAAGCGGGCTTCGGCTCCTCGGCGGCCGCGAACTCCTCGTCCAGCTCGTCGTGCGACGGCTTGGTGAAGTACGCGGTCCCACCGGCGGCGGCCGCGGCACCCGCGCCGAACGTCACCCCGGCAGGCAGCCGGGACGACTCGGCGTGCGTCGCGGCCAGCGAGCTCTCCAGCTCACGGATGCGCTTGCGCGCGGGAAGCACCAGTACCAGCCAGGTGAGCAGAGCGCC
This sequence comes from Amycolatopsis sp. NPDC051071, assembly GCF_040682875.1. Taxonomy (NCBI): domain Bacteria; kingdom Bacillati; phylum Actinomycetota; class Actinomycetes; order Pseudonocardiales; family Pseudonocardiaceae; genus Amycolatopsis; species Amycolatopsis sp. NPDC051071. The sequence goes on from NZ_JBFBBY010000002.1 coordinate 122,895, forward strand.
GACGACGAACGCCAGCAGACTCCACAGCCAGACCTGTCCGAAAATGGACATCTATCCTGCCCCTTTAATGCGTTCGCGCGACCAGGTAGTCAGCGACCGATTCGCAGGCGTCCCGGGCGGGTGACGCGGGCAGCGCCGCGAGCTCGGCACGCGCTCGCCGAGCGTAGTCGGAAAGAGTTTCGCGTGCGCGTTCGAGTCCGGACGAGACCCGCAGCAGGTCCAGGGCCTCGGCGACGAGCTTGTCGTCGGAGATCGGCCCGGACAGCAGCTCGACCAGGCGCGGGTCGGTGGCCGGGTCGGCGAGCGCGTAGAGCATCGGAAGCGTGCTGACGCCTTCGCGCAGGTCTGTGCCCTGCGCCTTGCCGAGCTCGTCCGAAGGTGACGCGATGTCGATGACGTCGTCCGAGATCTGGAACGCCGTCCCGATGATGTCGCCGAAACGGCGAAGCGCGTCGATGTACTCGTCGGGCGCGCCGGACATCATTCCGCCGAAGCGACCCGACGTGGCGATCAGCGAACCGGTCTTCTGCGCGATCACGGTGAGGTAGTGCTCGACGGCGTCGTCACCCTCGGCGGGGCCGACCGTCTCCCGCATCTGGCCGGTGACCAGCTCGCCGAAGGTCTCGGCGATGATCCGGGCCGCGTCGGTGCCGAGGTCGGCGACCAGCCGCGAAGCGTGCGCGAACAGGAAGTCGCCGGTCAGGATCGCGATGGTGTTGTCCCAGCGGGCGTTGACGCTCTCCGCACCGCGGCGCATCGTCGCCTCGTCCATCACGTCGTCGTGGTACAGCGTCGCGAGGTGCACCAGCTCGACCGCGGCCGCGGCGGTGACCACCTGGTCGCCCTGCTTCGGCCCGAACTGCGAAGCCAGCAGCGTGAACAGCGGACGGAAACGTTTGCCCCCCGCCTCGACCAGATGCGAAGCGGCGTCCTCGACGGCCTTGACGTCACTGCGGACGACGTCGCGGAGCAAGGTCTCGACATCGGCGAGACCCGTCGCGAGGGTGCGCAGGAGCTGTTCGTCGGCGATCTGGAGTCCCACGGACGCGCGCAGGTCCTCGATGGCACCACCTGGGGCAGGTGAAGACACAGACACGTCGGCTCCGCTCTCTTTGACTCCGGTTCGGGATTGCTTCCAGCGTAGTGGCTAGCCACTCGGGCCTGTTGACGTGCTGTCCAGGGGAAACGGTGACGAATATGACACCCCTCCCGAGTATCCTCTTGCTCTTCGCACGAACTGGGGAAACAACATGACGACACCGGATGATTCCGGCGACAGATCCGCCTGGGCACCGCCGCCGTACGACCGCCGGGAACAACGCTCGACGGTGTGGATCACCGTCGTCCTGTTCGCCGGTTTCATGGCGCTGATGCTGGTCGTGGCCGCACTGGTAGTCGGTGGCCTGAGGGAGGCGAAGTCGGCTGGCGCCGTCCAGACGCCGCCGTCGGCCGCCAAGCCGGTTCCGTCGTCCACCACGCCACAGCAGGCGAGCGAGCCCGCCCGCAAGTACGAGACGGCGAACAATCCGCTCGTCGCGCCGGGCATCACCCTCGACGGCGTGACCTGCGCCTTGCCGAAACTCGGCAACACACAGGAGAAGCTGGAACTGTTCTACAACGCGCTGGTGCCTTGCCTCGGCCAGGCGTGGAACCCCGCGCTCGGGAAAGCGAAGGAGCCGACGACCTCGGTCTTGCTCACCGCGGCCGAGACGAAAGACACGTCCTGCGGCTCGATGCCGCCCGCCGCGGAGGCCTCCGCCATGTATTGCCCGTCGAGCACCACCATCCACGCTCCATGGAAACGACAGGTCGACGGCGGCGTCGACCTCACCTGGCAGCTCTTCCTGTTCGCCCACGAGTACGCCCACCACGTCCAATACGAGTCGGGGATCATGACCCGGCACGACCGGGACGTCGTGGACCTCGGAGACGATCGCCCGAAGGCACTGGAACTGGGCCGCCGCCTCGAACTGCAGGCGGACTGCTTCAGCGGCCTCTTCCTGGCGCAGGCAGCCGGTCGCGGGTCGATCTCCAAGGCGTCGATCGCACCGATCGGCGGTCCCGGCTTCAACCCCGAGAACAGTGAAACCCACGGCTCGACGAAGAACGCGGCGTTGTGGCAGAAGCGCGGTTTGAAGGGGAAGGACACCTCGGCTTGCAACACCTTCGCGGCACCGGCCGCGGAGGTTTCCTGAGCGGGAGTGCTTCAGCTGGCCTCGGGCTTGTCCATGAAACATTTGGGACACTCAACGTCCCAGATCCTTCATAGCCGCGGACAGCTGCCTCCGGACCGACCACGCGTGGGGCTTACCCCTCAGTCAGCGGCGACGGACCTTGATGTCGTCCATGCAAGTCGCCTTGCCCGCCACGTCTCGATAGGGATAGCCCTTCGCGTCCAGTAGTTCCATCACCTTCAGCTCGGCCTCGTCGAGCACGTCGCGCTCCTCCTCGCCCCGCAGCGTGACGCGGAAGGTGAACGCGCCGAGGTGCGCGCTGTAGGTCAGCAGGCCGTCCTCGGTGAACCCGATCGCCTGGTGGTGACTCAACTCGGCAAGCAGCCGGGTGCGGGTCCCGGCGTCGGGGTGGTCGAACTTGCCGTTGACGAGGACGCGGTAGGTCGGCATGTCATCGAATATACAGACCTGTATCCGGATATGAACCTGAATATCCAACGAGTGTCCATGATCCACGGACGAGTGAAACGGCCATCACGCACGCAACACGCGAATCCGACACACAGATAGTGATCACAAAGGGGAAGAACGGCCATCCGGCTCGCTCTCCGTCACCAAGGAGGAAGCGAATTGCGCAGCACCATGGCACGTCGGGCAGGCCTGGTCGGCACGATCCTGCTCGCCGGTCTCGGGGCCGGAGTGACACCGGCCGCCGCGTCGAATCCTGTGGGCGTCGCGTCTCTCGGTTCCGCGGCCTTCACCAAGGGCAACGCGGCGCCGATCTCGATCCCGTCGCTCGGCGACTGCGCGGTCGAGGGACCGACAGCCAACTCGTCCGGGGTCGTCACGAAGACCGGGATCACGTTCGGTGGCGGCACGTCGGCGTGCACGACCACCGTCGTCGACCCGGACACCGACGCGACCTCCACGAAGTCCGAGGCGAAGGGCAAGAACTTCGAACTGTCGGCACTCGTCTCGTCGAGCGGGCCGCGGATCAAGATCCGGGAGTACACCGTCACCTGCACGGCGACCCAGCAGGGCACGAACGCGAGCTGGACCTACAGCGCGGTGACCGGACTCGGTACCTTGCCGAACCCGGTTCCGGTGGGCTACGTCAAGCCGATCACCAAGTCCGACGGCACCCTGCTCGCCGAAGCGATCTTCAACGAACAGATCTTGCCGGGCAACGGCAGCATCGCGCTCACCATGTTGCGGATCAAGTTCGCTCCCGGCTCGGGCATCACCGGTGAAGTGCTCCTCGGGCGCACGGCCTGCTCCCCCACTCCTTAGTAGTCACAGCCGTAGTAATCACAGCCGTAGTAGTCACAGCGCGATCGAGGGGCGTCCGGGACAGAACCCGGGCGCCCTTCTTTCTTGTCTGGCTTATATAAGTACAGGCTGATATATTGGCGGCAACCGAGCCGAGGAGGACCCGTGGTCGACGTGACCAGCCAGATCAACTCAGTGCAGCGCAAGCTGGGCAGCCGCGTGGTCGAAGCGGGTGAAGCGGTGACGGCCACCGTCAGCCAGGTCTACGACACCGGCCTCGACGACCTCTGGGACGCCTGCACCAACCCCGAGCGCATCCCACGCTGGTTCCTGCCGGTCAGCGGTGACCTTCGCGCCGGCGGCAAGTACCAGCTCGAAGGCAACGCCGGCGGGACGGTCGAGCGTTGCGATCCACCGAAGAGCTTCGCCGCGACCTGGGAGTACGGCGGCGACGTCAGCTGGGTCGAGGTCCGGCTGAGCGCCGAACCCGACGGGCGCACGCGGTTCGAACTCGACCACACCGCCGTCCCCAACGAGCACTGGAAGCAGTTCGGGCCCGGCGCGGTCGGTATCGGCTGGGACATGATGCTGAACGGCCTCGCTCTGCACCTTGAATCCGGCGAAACCAGCGACCCGGCCGCGGCCATGGCCTGGATGACCAGCGAGGACGGCGTCCGGTTCATGACGTTGAGCAGCGAGGCTTGGTACGAGGCCGACGTCGCCAACGGGACCGGCGCGGCCACTGCCCGCACGCGCGCCGACGCGACCCTCGCCGCTTACACCGCGCCTTCTGAGAGCTGAAGGTCTTTGGCGAGTTCCGGGGCGCGAAGGAGGTCGATGAGTTCGTCGTCCTTGCGGAAGACGGCATGGGCACCGGGCATCCCGGCCTGCCGCAGCATCGCGTGGAGGACGTCGGCGTGCGGCTGGTCGAGCAGGGTCCACACCATCGCTCGCCGCTTCACCTCGTCCCCCAGTTCCCGCGCGGTCCACCAGCCCGTGACGAGCGCGCTCACCTGGCTCACCGCCGTTTCCCGGCCACGCGCCAATTGCGCCCGGTTCAGCCCGCACACCTTGATCGTCTGCTCCCCCTTGACCGTCAGCGCCCGGTAAGTACCGATCGACAGCACCAGGAACAAATGCTCCAGCGGATCCTCGGCGGTCGGGTCGATCAGCAGGGTGTTCCCGTCGGCGTCCACCGGGAACAGGTCGCGTTTGTGGTGGCTGTTGCAGTATTCGCAGGCGAGCACGTGGTTGAGCCAGTCGAACGCGCGCCCTGGGTTCCGCGCGATCGGCTCGAAGTGGTCCACAGTGGACCCGAGGCCGTCGCCGCAGTACATGCAGTAACCGCGGCCGGCGGCCATGACGTCCAGGCCTTCACGCAGAGAACGCCGCACGGCACGGGAAACCCGCCACAATCGTCGTGCTTCCTTGCTGTCACCGGACGGGATCCGCGCGGTCAGGTCTTCGAGATCGGCGACCACCTTGCCCGGCAGCGCGATCCGGCGGATCCCGATCACCGATCGTCGGCCTCGAACCGTCGGGCCACCTCGTCCACCCGGCTCGGCGGCGAGCTGCTCAACATCTCCCGCAGACGTTCCCATTCCCGGACGCCGTTCGCGTCCGCCCGCCCGGTGGCCACCTGGAATTCGAGTTCCGCGAGATGTTCCCGCAATTCGACGGCCTGCGGCGAATAGGGAGTGTCCAAACCGAACAGATCGGAAAGCACCGCGTCGTCCCCGGTGCCGAAAACAACCCGCTCGTACAGCTCTTCGGAGACCACACGCGGCGGAACCTCTTCGTCCGGCCCGGAAAGCCGGATGAGCCCGCCGGGATCCGCGGCCTGGCAGACATAAGGACTGTGCGTGGTGACGATGAACTGGATTCGCGGGAAATGCGCCTTGAACCACGGCCCCATGCGTTTCTGCCACGACACGTGGAGATGCGCGTCGACCTCGTCGATGATCACGATGCCGGGGCTCTCGTGATCGAGCCCGGCGTTGTCGAGTTGTTTGAGCAGGTCGACCACCAGCGCGGTGACCGTGCGATAGCCGTCGCTCATCTCGCGCAGCGGGAACCGGTCGCCCCGGTACTCGACCCAGAGCCCGTCCGAGTCGACGTCGCGGATCCGGTAGCCGCCGGGCAGGAGGCCGTCGCCGAGGATCTCCAGCGCCGCGTCCTTCAGCTCGCGGGCACCCGCTTTCCCTTCCAGGGCACGGAGATGCTGGTTGATCAGCCAGGTGACACCCTCGGCGAGCGACGCGTCCTCGTGGAACAGGCTCGCCATCCGCGCCAGCGCTCCCGCGCCACGCATCCACGACTCGGCCTCGCCGCTGCCGCCCGCGAGCCGCCGGAACGGCCCGTACGCGGCGCAGAACGGCTGGCCCGGCGGGAGGCCGGAAATCGGCAGCAGCCCGGAGTCGAGCCAGCGGACCTCGACCGGCGCCGGTCCCTCCTCACGCATCACCGACAGCTGGATGGACCCGTTCGTCGTCCCCGTCGAGATCCAGCTCCCCGCGTCCGACAGCAGACCCCAGGCGACGTCCGGCGCCGCCGCGACCGCGATCGCCCGCAGCAGCGACGTCTTGCCGGAACCGTTGCGCCCGGCGAGGACCACCCAGCCGGGGCCGGGCAGCCGGAGGTCGACGGTGCGGGCACCGCTGAACCCGCGGATGTTCTCCAGCCGGACCCGCTCGATGTACATGGTGAAGAGCTTACGGCGGTGCGGCGTTCACCTGGCCACCCGAAAGTGGGTGGCCATCACGAGTTCCATCACGGCCCGCGCCCGCGCGACATCCACAGCCGAAACCACCTTCGAGCGCTCCCAATCGTCGATACCGCGTTCCGGTTGGGGCGAGATCCGCAGCCGGATATGCCCGCGTGCGTCGAGATTCCCCAGCGGCGAGACATAAAGGGAGAGTTCTCGGTCGTCCTTCGAGCGGAACGCGACTCCCGGGTTCCCGCTGAACGAGGCCCGCTGGTGGTCTTTGAAGGTCTTGTTCGGATCCGCGAGCCACTCCCCCGGCGCACCGCCGTTCGCGGTCGCCCCGGCCTCGATCTGAAGCCGATGCAGTGGCTCGACGAAGTAACAGGCGCCCGGAGTGGCGATCGGCGCGAAATCCGGCCCGAAGGTCTTCTTGACCGCGTCACGGAACACCGCGCATTCGACGTTCGGATCAGCCGCACCGGCGGCGAGGATCAGCTCCGCACCCGTGGGCACCTGCGCGTCGACCGCCGGATCGCAGTCGCCCCCCTTGCTGTTGGAGACCCAGTTCGCGCAAGCCCCGACCCGGCCGCTGTCCTGACCGTCCGGCGGGTAGACCAGCTCGCGAGGAAGCTTCGCCGCACCGGCGGTGGCGAAGTCGCGGAGGAGTTCGCAGTCCTTGCTCCGGCTCATCCCGAGCTCGAATTTGACCGCACGCTGGAAACTGACCGGAACCGTGATCGCGCAACCGGCGATCCCACTCTCACGATGGGTTTCGACCTGGTAGGCCTTCACGCCGCCCAGGTCGACCACGGCTCCGTCGTCCCGGAGCGACGTGTGACCCGGGTCCATGTCGTGGACGTAGACGAGGTCCTCGTACCCGTCACGGTAGAGCGTGCACCACTTCTTGCCGTCCTTCAGTTCGGGTTCGCGCGTAACGGGCCGGGTATCGCCGCCTCTTCTGCGCTCGTAGACGGCGAGATCCAGCAGCGTGCAGAAGTCGAGTGCGGTCAACGCCGTGCCGACAGCCTGTTCGTCACGATCGGCGGGACGAGGCTGTTTCGGCTGCCATTTCGAAAACTGCGGTCGCGGTGGGGGCGTATCCACGGAATCCGTACACGCCGCCAGCAGCCCGACGAGTACTGCGCCGAGAATCACTCTTCGAAACTTCATTACGCAGAGTATGAGCAGGTCAGGTGACGCCCACCAGCATGGACCCCGTATTTCGGAGTCATTCATACGATCGATTTTCACGGATAGTCACCAGCGTCCGCAACGCTATTCAAGAGGGAACGGAACTCCATGCGGACTGGTTCGCCGCCTCCGGAACCCTGGTAATCTTCCCCGCGTCGGATTACGCAGGGTGCATCGGGGATAACGCGCCTTGTAGCCACGGGAGGGGCACATGACGATGGTGACTTCGGGGCGAGTTCGCCCATTCAGCGGGGATCGATTCGGGGCGACAGTGGTGCATGGCCGTGGCTGAGGGCTCTCCGACCTATGAGCCGGGGGTGCACTGGGATGAGGTCACTCGATTCAGGCCGTCCGGCGGGGCCTACGGGACGCCGGTTGCCGAAGGGTCGGGGTTCAAGTACGACGAGGCAACCCTTCACGAACTGGTGAAGGAGTGGACCGACCTGGCGAAGGAGTACACGACGGACCGCTACGAGGCCCAGCTGATCGCCATCTCCATGCCTCCAGGGCGGGAATATGCCAGCGAAGGAAATGCGCAAGTCACTCGCGAGTCTGGGAAGGCGCTCATGGACGCGCTCGACGCGCGCAGTGCCTACTGCGAGGCCATGGCCGACAAGTACCGGACCGCTCTCGGCAAGTACGCCACCGCTGAGGACGGCGCAACCTCAGCTATCAATCAGCAACCGAAGGGCCTCGCCTGATGCGACGCACCATCCTTGTTCTCGGTGCGGCCGCACTCGCACTCTCCGCATGTTCGACCCCCACTACCAATGGCACCCCTACGCCCACCAGCGGTGGCACAAGCCCGAGCCCATCGAACCCAGCCAGCCCGGCACCTGGCGTTCCCAAGGTCGGCAATCCGATCGATCTGACTCGCGTCAAACAGAGCCCCTGTAGCGCCCTAACAAGCACGCAAGCCAAAGACCTCCTCGGTCAGAGCGTCGAGTCGAAGGGACGGGAGGGCCAGTTCGGACCCGCATGCTTATGGTCCATTCCGTCCGCCATCCGTCCACACGTCGATGTGCTCTTCAGCAATCTGCCTGACAGCGGCACAGCCAGGTTTTACGCCGCCAAAGGCACGGACTACAAGCTCCTCGAACCGATCGAACCCATCGACGGCTACCCCCTGACCGCTTACGGCACGGAAGATGAACGAACCAGCAAAGGTCGATGCGCCGTGGCGCTGGGTACCAGCAACACCGAGACCATCAGCATTGCCCTTGAGCAGTCCGAGGCCAACATCGGCAAGAAAGACCCCTGCGACGCTGCGCGCGAAGCCGCGATCAGGGTTCTGACCACCATCCGAGGGGGAAACTGATGGTCGCCGAAGGACCGCTCACCGCAGCCCAGATCTACGAACAAGTCACCGGCGGCAAGGGCATCGGCTCGCTCTCTAAAGCTCAAGAATGCGCCTACAGCCTGGCCCAGCGTTACCACGAACGCGGGGCTCAGATTACCGCGCTCGGCCAGAAGGTCCTCTCCGGCTGGCAAGGCCAGGCCGGGAGCGCGGCTTCCGACGCGACGAAGCCGCTCGTCGAGGCCTCCATGGACGACGCGATGCATCTGGCGAGGGCCCAAGGCGCCATCACGTCGCAGATGGGCGCGTTCGGGGCGGCGAAGAACTCGGTCAAGCCGGTGCCGCCGGAGCAGCCCGCGCCCACGGCGGAGGATGTCGCGGGGATCCTCGATGGCAACGGCGGCTACTGGAACAAGGTCAAGGGTTACCAGGCGGACAGCCAGCACAACATCGACACCTTCGCGACATACCACTCGGCCAGCACGTCCAACGGTGACGAGCTGCCCGCCCAGTACGCGCAGCTCACCGATCCCGGCGGTTCCGTGACGCTGGACGACGGCAGCTCCGGGAAGCCGTCGGCGAAGGGGTTCGGCGACGACGGTCGCGGGCCCGGTATCGGCGAGCCGTATCGCGGGACGAGTGGGCCCGGCACATCAGGCGGGCTTGGGCCGGAGCAGGGCGCCGGGCACAGCGGCCCCCAGCCCGGACAAGGCCCCCAGCCGGGCCAGTCCCAGCCCGTCCAGCCGCACCCGGTCCAGCCCCATCCTGGCGCGCAGCAGCCCGACGACGGGACCCGCGCGAACTCGTACACGCCGCCCCAGTCCAATCCGATCGTGCCACCGGCGGCGAACCTCGACTTCGGGCCGACCGGCAAGCCCGGCACCGGGTACAACCCGCCCGGCACCTTCCCGCCCGGGTACGGCCCGTTCGGTCCGGGAACGGGCGGCCCGGCAACCGGCGGACCAGGGACCAGCGGCCCGGGAACCGGCGGCAGGTCGCCGGGAGGTCCTGGAGGCGGCTACCGAGGCGCTGTCCCCGGCGGTCCTGGACAGCCTGGTCTTGGCGGACGCAGCGGCGCCGGGATGCTGGGCGAAGGCGTCGGCGGCCGCGGTGCGGCGGGAGCTGCCGGTGCGGGCGGACGTGGCGGCGCGAACGGGATGCCGATGGGCGCGGGCGCCGGCGGCAAGGGTAAGGGTGAGGAGGACAAGGAGAAGAAGGCTCCGGCGTACCTCCAGAACCCGGATCCCGACGAGACCTTCGGCGGCTACAACGAAAAGCCGATGCCGCCGGTGATCGGCGAAAAGAAGAACTAGCACCACAGTCCCAGGGGAGGGAGACACGTGGTGCTCGCGCGCCCGGTCGAGATCACGCTCGACACCTTGCTGACCGCGTTCCGTCACGCCGGTTGCGGAGATCCGCATCTGATCTTCGCGGGCGGCCTGCGCTATATCCCGCCGTCGTCGCGCAACGGCGAGGACAGGGCGGCGTTCGAGGAACTCGGCGGGCTCGGGTTCACCGAGGGTAAGCGGTTGACCAGCGACTTCGAGGACATCCTGCACATACTCGACCGGCCGAACACCGAGTACTACGCGACCGTGCGAACGGAGACGGAGCAGTACAGCGCGCTCGTCGCCGTTCGCGGGCGGGCGGCGGTGACCGCGATCTGCGAGGGCGACCGGGTGTGGCTGAAGAGTGTGCGGACGGCCGACCGCGCGGCGGCGCTCGTGACGAATCTGCCGGAGTTCCCGGCGGCGCAGTTCGCACCGTTTTCCTTGCCACAGCAGGACTTCAAGCTCAGCGCCGGAAGCGGTCTCTATGACGACGAAGCCGAGTCGCGAAGCCGTGAGGCACGGCGGCTGGACGAGGTTTTCGACCAGCCCTACTTCGGCGTCGGGTTCTTCGCCGCGGCCAAGCATCCCGACGGCGGGAAGCGCACCGAAGCCACCGATGACCTGACCTATCTGGACATCGACGCCGGACGGGTGGCCATGCACGTGACCGGCTCACCCTCGAACCGCTACATCACCGTCCTGCCCGGCGAACCCACGCTACTGGCTCAGAAGGTCGCCGCGTTGCGCGCGAGCCTCGACCACTGACTCGATCAGGCGCACCGAACGCACGGGATCCAGCGCCACGGCGTCCACAGTGGACTGGAGATACGGTTCGACATCAGCGGGTCTGTGGAGGAAAAGCCCGGATCGCCGATATTCCAGATAGACCATCGGCTTGGCGTCGCCGAACTCCAGCAGAACGTGGACGCCGGGATGCCAACCAGCGGAGAAAGGGACGACTCGCAGGTCGACAGCAGGTCGTCCGGCCATCGAAACGAGATGCCGGAGCTGGTTCCCCAGCACCCTTGGGCCGCCGATCTGGCGGTGCAAAGCCCCTTCGTCGATATACGCGACCAGCTTTGGCGGGTTCTTCAGCTCCAGCACTTTCTGCCGTTCCCGCCGCAACTCCAGCCACGATTCGATTTCCGCGGCCGGAACCCCTGTGACGGCCAATGCGGCCCTGGCGTACGAGGGCGTCTGCATCAGGACGGGCAGCAGCACGGTGCAAGACTCGATGATCTTGGTGGCGTCGAGTTCGTAGTGGGCAAGGATCTTCGCCTGTCCGTACACCCCGGCGTCGCGAGTTTCCAGCCAGTTGGGCCGGTCGATGTCGCGCGACAACGTGAGCAGTGCATCCCGGTGTTCCCCGGTGACCTGGTAGACCGCGAGCAGTGCTGACACCTCTTCGGCGGACGGGGGGCGGACCCCGGTTTCGATCCGGCTGATCGTCGATTGCGACCAGGCCAGCTTGTCGGCCACTTCGGTCATGGCCAGCCTGGCGGCCCTCCGCTCGACTCGAAGCCCCTCGGCCAGTGCTCGCGCCCGAGGTGTCGGTTTCGGTCTTGGCATCGCTCCCCTTCTCCAGGCGAGAACGATGCCAGGTGCGCTCCGGCAATTCAGTCACTCAGTAGCTGTCTTCGTCCGTCCAATCAGTGTGTGCGAAGTCTTCGTCGTCGACCGGCGGGCGAGGCTTGCGAGGCTTCTGGACCGGCGGCGTCAGTGGCTGCGCGACGGTTTCCGGCTTCGGAGCGTCGTGAGCCGCGGCTTCGGGTACGGGTGTCCCGTCGGGCCAGTAAGCCCGTGGCGATGGGCGAGGTCTTCGGTCTCCCGGACGAACGCGCTGATCCGCTCAAGCGCGATCTGCACTTCATGGGCGCCACGCCGGACGGCCGACGCCTGCGCGACCAGTTGCTCCGCTGTGGTGATCAGCGAATTTCCCCGCGTCGAAGCGGCGACGGACGCGTCGCCGGTCCAGCCGTCGAACCGTGCCATCGCCTCGACGTCGTCGTTCGCGCCGATGATCCGGGCGCACCAGGCGTTGAGGTCGTCCGCGATCTTTCCCACCGCGGCCGGATCCCACCGCCGGACGTCGGTCCACGTGACCATCAGACCGGCCTTCGCCCGCCACCGGGGACCATCGGACGCAAGTCATGGACAGCGGCCTGCTCGCCGGCCCGGTAGCGCACCACGGCCTGATCCAGTTGTGCCGAGTAGGCGTCCACGTTCTCGACCCAGCTTGGCACCGCGCGACCCCACGAGTCCGCGAGAAGCCGCGCCGCTTCACTGGAGACCCCGCCTGGCAGGGCCACCGGGACACCGGCCAGTCCCGCCGCGAGATCCGTCGGACGGACCACGTCGGCCGCCCGTTTCGCCGCCCCGCCGACGACTCGATCGCTGTCAAGACAACCTCGTACTCACCCGGCATCGCACCCTCCCCATAGCGTGACAACGTGACCACACTATGACGCAAGGAAAGGCCCTCTCCACCGAAGTGAAGAGGGCCTTTCGAGTGAACGAAACCTACTTGAGGGCGAAGCCGCCGGAGCCCGCCCAGTCCAGCGCGAACGCCGGGATCAGCCCGAGCACCAGCGTGACGATGACGCCGAGCGTGATCGCGGTGGTGGTGAACGCCCCGGGCACGGTGACGGCAGGGCCGTCGGGTGCCGGTTCGGAGAAGTACATCAGCACGATCACCCGCAGGTAGAAGAACGCGGCGACCGCGCTGAACACCAGTGCGATGACGACCAGCGGCGCCATCCCGTCGGACAGTGCCGCCGAGAAGACCACAAACTTGCCGACGAACCCGCTGGTCAGCGGAATACCGGCCAAGGCGAGCAGCAGGAAGGTGAACACCCCGGCCACCACGGGCGACCGTTTCGCCAGCCCCGCCCACGCGGACAAATGCGTCGCTTCGCCGTTCGAGTCCCGCACCAGCGAGACGATGCCGAAAGCGGCGAGCGTGGTGAAGCCGTAGGCCAGCAGGTAGAACAGCGTGCTCGAAAGGCCCTGCTCGGTCATCGTGATCGCACCCACGAGCAGGAACCCGGCGTGCGCGATGGACGAGTAGGCGATCATGCGTTTGACGTCGGTCTGCGTGAGGCCTAGCACCGCACCGATCAGCATCGAGATGATCGCGACGCCCCAGAGGACCCCACGCCATTCCCAGCTGGTCGATTCGAACGCCACCGAGAACACCCGCAGGATCCCGCCGAACGCGGCGACCTTGGTGCACGCGCCCATGAACGCGGTGACCGGCGTCGGCGCGCCCTGGTAGACGTCCGGGGTCCAGGTGTGGAACGGACCGACGGAGCCCTTGAACAGCAGGCCGACCGCGAGCAGCCCGAGCCCGGCGAACAGCAGTGTGTCCGAACGGTCCGAACCGGCGGCGGCGTTGGCGATGTCCGAAAGCTTCACGGAGTTCGCGTAGCCGTACAGCAGCGCGAGGCCGTAGAGGAAGAACGCCGACGAGAACGCGCCGAGCAGGAAGTACTTGACCGCGGATTCCTGCGAGAGCAGGCGACGCCGCCGCGCGAGACCACACATCAGGTACAACGGCAGGCTCAGCACCTCAAGGGCGATGAACATGGTCAGCAGGTCGTTGGCCGCGACGAACGCCATCATGCCGCCGAGCGCGAACAACGTCAGCGGGAAGACCTCGGTCTGCATGCCGGTGGTGCCGACCTGCGCGCGGTCCTGCAGCGTGCCGGGCCGGATACCGGCCTGCGCGACGAACGCGCCGCCCGGTTCGACCGAGCGGTCCGCGATCAGGAGCACGGCGCCCAGCGCCAGCGCCAGCAGCGTGCCCCAGAGGAACAGCGACGGCCGGTCGACGGCGATGGCGCCGCTGAAGGTCGTGATGCCGCTCTTCGGTGCGGACGAGCTCGCGTACCAGACCAGGAAGACGCCCGCCGCCCCGATCCCGACCAGGGACAGGAAGACCTGCGACGGCCACCGCATGTGCTTGGGCAGGAAGGCTTCGAACAGCACGCTGACACACGCGACCCCGAGAATGATCAGGATCGGTGTGACGGCGAAGTAGTCGATCGACGGCACCTGCACCGCTGGCGCCTGAGTCAAGAAGAGCACGGTTTACTTGCCTCCCTGTACGGACGACATGGTCGCCTGCACCGACGGGGTGATCGTGTCGAGCACCGGCTTCGGATAGAACCCGAGCGCGATGATCAGCACGACCATCGGCGTCAGGATCGCGATCTCCTTGCCGCCGAGGTCCTTGATGGCTTTGGTCGCCCCGAGTTCGGGAGCGATCGCCGTACCCGGGCCTCCACCCGCCGCCATCAGGGCATCACCGCGGACGGGGCCCTGCATGACGCGCTGGTAGAGCCAGAGCACGTACGCCGCGGCCAGCACCATGCCGACCGTCGCGATGATCGTGTACACCGGGTGGTCCACAAAGGACCCCAGCAGCACCAGGAACTCACTGATGAAGGAGTTCGTGCCGGGCAAGGACAAAGTGGACAGACCGGCGATGAGCAACATCCCGCCCAGCAGCGGGGTCACCTTCGCCATGCCGCCGTAGTCGGAGATCTTGGTGGACCCGCCACGCATCACGATGAGCCCGACCACCACGATCAGCATCCCGGTGGCGAGGCTGTGGTTGAGCATGTACGACACCGAGCCGACCATCGCCTGCTCGTTGAAGGTGAAGATGCCCAGCGCGATGAAGCCGAAGTGGGCGATCGACACGTAGGCGATGAACCGTTTCATGTCGCGTTGCCCGGCGGCGAGGATCGAGCCGTAAAGGACACCCGCGACGGCGAGCACCAGCACGAACGGCGCGAGTTCCTTGCTGGCGTCGGGGAACATCGGGAGGCAGTAACGCAGGAACCCGAACGTGCCGACCTTGTCCAGCACACCCACCAGCAGTACCGCGACGCCGATGGGTGCCTGGCCCGCGGCGTCCGGTAGCCAGGTGTGGAACGGCACCAGCGGAGCCTTGATCGCGAAGGCGAGGAAGAATCCGATGAACAGCCAGATCTGCGTCCCCAACGGGGCGTCGCGGACGACGGTGACGAGCGTTTCCCAGTCGAAGGTGCCCTTGCCGAGTTCGTCCGACGCCATCGAGTAGGCCCCGATGGCCGAGGCCAGCATGATCAGGCCGCCGAGGAACGAGTACAGGAAGAACTTGACCGCCGCGTACTGCCGGTTCGCGCCGCCGTAGCCGCCGATCAGGAAGTACATCGGGATCAGCATGATCTCGAACAGCACGTAGAACAGGAAGACGTCGGTCGCGGCGAAGACGCCGATGGTCAATGCTTCCTGCACCAGGATCAGCGAGAGGAACCCGCCCGCCGAGCGCCCGGCCGGGAGCTTGTCGGTCAGGCCGAGTGAGCCGACCACGATCGGCACCAGCAGGCCGATGACCGCGATCATCACCAGCGCGATGCCGTCGATGCCGAACGAGATGTGGATGCCGAAGTTCGGGATCCAGTCCATCGAGGACTTCTGCTGGATCCGGTCACCCGAAGGCGCGTAGCTCGCCCACAGCGGGATCACCAGCAGGAACGTCAGGATGGACACCCCGAGTGCGGTGAGCGTCGCGAGCCTGTCGTTCTTCTTCATCCCCGCGACGACCGCGGCGCCGACCAGCGGCAGCAGGATGGTTGCGAGTAGCCAAGTCATGAGAGGGTCCTCACGGAAGTCGCGGCGAACGAAGCAACCGCAGAGCGCGCGCCGGCCGAAGGCCCCGCGATTGCGGGGGCAGGGCGCCCTGCCTCAATACCGTGACAGAGCAGCGGGTGTTGCGCCCTGTCGACGCCATCGCGGACGCGCGCAGCCCGCGGGGTGGCTTTTGCAGTCATCAGGAGAACCTCACCAGCAGGAGTGCCGCCAGAAGCAGGAATGTGCCGCCCAGCATGGACAGTGCGTACGAGCGGACGAAGCCGGTCTGCAGGCGGCGCAGGCGCCCGGATCCACCACCGAGTGCGGCGGCGATGCCATTGACCGCGCCGTCGACGCCGCGGTTGTCCACGTAGACCAGTGCGCGGGCGAGCCAGGTACCCGGGCGGCCGACCAGCGTCTCGTTCAGGGTGTTGCCGTAGAGGTCGTTGCGGGCGGCCTTGACCACGACCGAGACCCGCTCGGGCCGTTCCACCGGAACGTCCTTACGGCCGACGAAGAGCCAAGCGGCCAGTGCGCCCACCACGGACAGCGCCACGGTGAGGAACGGGACCAGCAGATGCGGGATGACGCTGTGGCCACCCTCTTCGAGCGGACCGACCACCGGCGAAAGCCATTCGGCGAACCGGTCGCCGAGTGCGAAGAACGCACCGGCGCCGACCGAGCCGATCGCCAGGATGATCATCGGCCACTTCATCACCGCGGGCGATTCGTGCGGGTGGAAGTCGCGGCCGTCGCTGGACTTGATCTCCTTCCAGCGTTCCTTGCCGAAGAAGGTCATCACCATCAGGCGTGTCATGTAGAACGCGGTAAGCCCGGCGCCGAGCAGTGCCGCGCCACCCATCACCCAGCCACGCCAGCCGCCTTGGCTCAGCGCCGCTTCGATGATCGCGTCCTTGGTGAAGAAGCCGGAGAGCGGCGGGATGCCGATCAGGGCGAGGTAGCCGAGTGCGAAGGTCCAGAAGGTGACCGGCAGGTGCTTGCGCAGCCCGCCGTACTTCCGCATGTCGACCTCGTCGTTCATGGCATGCATGACCGAACCGGCCCCGAGGAACAGCCCCGCCTTGAAGAAACCGTGTGCCACCAGGTGCATGATGCCCAGCGCGTACGCGATCGGCCCGAGGCCGACGGCGAGCATCATGTACCCGATCTGGCTGACCGTGGAGTACGCCAGGACCTTCTTGATGTCGTCATAGGCGCAACCGATGACGCACCCGATCAGCAGCGTGACCGTACCGACGAGGGTGACGATCAGCCTGCCGTCCGGAGTGGCGTTGAAGATCTCGTGCGCACGGGCGACCAGGTAGACGCCGGCGGTGACCATCGTCGCCGCGTGGATGAGGGCCGAAACCGGGGTCGGGCCCTCCATCGCGTCCGGAAGCCAGGCCTGCAACGGGAACTGGCCGGATTTACCGCAGGCACCCAGCAGCAGGAGGATCGCGATGGCGGTGATCGCGCCGGTCGGGATCTTGTCGATCGCGCCGAAGACCTCGGCGTAACCGGTGCTCCCGACGTACTTGAACATCAGGAAGATCGCCAGCGCGAGCCCGACGTCACCGACGCGGTTCATCAGGAACGCCTTCTTCGCCGCGGTGGCCGCGGACGGGCGGTCCTGATACCAGCCGATGAGCAGGTACGACGCGAGGCCGACACCTTCCCAGCCGAGGTACAGCGTCACGAAGCTGTTGCCCAGCACCAGGATCAGCATCGAGGCGACGAACAGGTTGAGGTAGGCGAAGAACCTCGACCGGTCACGGTCCTCAGCCATGTAGCCGATCGAGTAGAAGTGGATCAGCATGCCGACGCCGGTGATCAGCAGGACGAACGTCAGCGAAAGCGCGTCGATCCGGAGTCCGAAGTCGACCTGCAACGCCGATACCGGGATCCACGAGAACAGCTTGACATCCGCGATGTTCTTCGTGTCGGCCGTGAAGAAGAGGATCAGGCCGTACACAAAGGACAGTGAGACGGTCGCACTGCCGAGGAGGTGCCCCCAAGGGCGGGCGCGTTTACCGGCCAGCAGGAGAACAAGGGCGCCGAGGGCAGGGAAGGCCACCAGCAGCCACGATGATGCGGTCAACTTGAATTCCAATCAGTCGCGCGGAGCGCGTCCAACAAGGGTGGGCGGCGGGGATGAGGTGGCACTCCCTAGTACTTCAGCAGGTTGGTGTCGTCGACCGAGGCCGAGCGCCGGGTGCGGAAGATCGCCATGATGATCGCCAGTCCCACCACGACCTCCGCGGCGGCCACGACCATCACGAAGAACGCCATCACCTGGCCGTCGAGCGTCCCGTTGATCCGGGCGAACGTGACCAGTGACAGGTTCGCCGCGTTCAGCATCAGCTCGATGCACATGAACACGACGATCGCGTTGCGGCGCACCAGCACCCCGACAGCGCCGATGGTGAACAGCAGCGCGGACAGGAGCAGGTAGTACGTCGGGGTCATTCCTTCTCCCCTTCAGGCTTGCCCACGAGAGCGTGCGGGCCCACAGCGTCGCCGGTGGTTCCGGCGACCTGCTTGCGCTCGTCTTCCAGCCGTGAGGCCGAAGTGGACTCGATGATGTCCGAGAGCGACTCCGGCGCGATCGAACCGTCCGGCAGCAGTGCCGGGGTGGCGATCGAGTTGGCGGTCGCGAAGACGCCAGGGCCGGGCAGCGGAGAAGGCCTGTCGTGCTTTCCGGTGAACCGGTCGACGACGAGTTCCTTCTGCGACTTCTTGCCGCCCTTGGCGTGGCGGTCGGTGAAGGCGAGCACCATCGCGCCGAGCGCGGCGGTGATCAGCAGCGCCGACGTGAGCTCGAACGGGAACAGGTACTTGGTGAAGATGAGCCGTCCCAGGCCGCCGGGCCCGCCGCCGTCGAGGTTCGCCGGGTCGAGCGGCATCGCCGGGGTGACGTTGGCCAGCGAGCGGGCGAGCCCCGCCGCGAGCAGCCCGCCGACGCCGATGCCGAGCAGGGTCGCCATGACCCGTTGCCCGCGCAGGACTTCGACGACCGAGTCGGAACTCTCCCTGCCGACCATCATCAGCACGAACAGGAACAGCATCATGATCGCGCCGGTGTAGACGATGATCTGCGTGAAGCCGAGGAACGGCGCCTGCTGGATCATGTACAGCGCGCCGAGGCACAGCATGGTCAGGACCAGCCACAGCGCCGAGTGCACGGCGTTACGGGAGAAGATCATGCCGAATCCGCCGAGCAGCGCGATCGGACCGAGCACCCAGAAGGCGATGGTCTCGCCGGTGGTGATCCCGGCCGACACGTCCGTCTGGGCGAGGAAAGCCGCGATCACTTGACGGGCTCCTTCGGCTCAGCCGGCTGCCGTGCGAGTTCCGGGCCGTTGACGTAGTAGTCCTGCTCGTTGTCGCCGAGCCGCATCGGATGCGGCGGCTGCTCCATGCCGGACAGCAGCGGCGCGAGGAGGTCTTCCTTGGTGTAGATCAGCCTTTGCCGGTCGTCGTCGGCCAGCTCGTAGAAGTTGATCATCGTCAGTGACCGGGTCGGGCAGGCCTCGACACACAACCCGCAGCCAATGCAGCGCAGGTAGTTGATCTGGTAGTCGGCGCCGTACCGCTCACCGGGCGAGAAACGTGCCTCTTCGGTGTTGTCGCCGCCTTCGACGAAGATCGCGTCCGCCGGGCAGGCCCACGCGCACAGCTCGCAGCCGACGCATTTCTCCAGCCCGTCCGGATGCCGGTTCAGCTGGTGCCTGCCGTGGTAACGCGGAGCGGCGGGGGCGCCTGCCTCCGGGTACTCCTCGGTGGCGACCTTCTTGAACATCATCCCGAAGGTGACACCGAAACCCTTGATGGGATCAAACATCCCCATCGCCGGCCTCCCTTCCACTGGAAACCGCCGCGGGCTTGCGCTTGGCAGCCCGGGCTTCGGCCTTCGCGACGGCCTTCTGACGCGGAGTCTGATCCGGGACCTGCAGGTCGAGCGGCGGCACCGGGAACCCGCCGCCGGTCACCGGGACGTAATCGTCGTCGGGGACCTTCTTGTCCGGCAGGAGCAGGCTCAGGATGACGACGACGAGGATGAGCGCGCCGCCGCCGATGAGGATTTGCGGTGTGCTCAGCCCACCGGAGTTCTTGATCGCGCGGACCGTGACGATCACGACGATCCAGACCAGGTTGACCGGGACCAGTACCTTCCAGCCCAGCCGCATGAACTGGTCGTACCGCAGCCGCGGCAGCGTGCCACGCAGCCAGATGAAGCCGAACAGCAGGATGAACAGCTTCGCGGTGAACCACAGCAGCGGGAGCCAGCCCTGGTTGAGCGCGTGATCGGCGCCGACGAACGGGAACTTCCAGCCACCGAGGAACAACGTCGTCGCGAACGCCGAAACGATCACCATGTTGACGTACTCGGCGAGGAAGAACATCGCGAACTTCATCGAGCTGTACTCGGTGTGGAAACCGCCGACCAGCTCGGATTCGGCCTCGGGGAGGTCGAACGGCGCGCGGTTGGTCTCACCGACCATGGAGATCAGGTAGATCACGAAACTCGGCAGCAGCAGGTAGAAGTACCAGCCGCTCTGCTGCGATTCGACGATCTGCGAGGTCGACATCGAACCCGCGTAGAGGATGACGCCCACAATGGACAGACCCATCGCGATCTCGTAGGAGATCACCTGCGCCGCGCTTCGCAGTCCACCGAGCAGCGGATAAGGCGAGCCGGAAGACCAGCCGGCCAGCACCAGGCCGTAAACACCGATCGAGGAACAGGCCAGGATCACCAGTACACCGACCGGCAGGTCGACCAGCTGGAGCGTGGTCCGCTCGCCGAAGATCGAAACCACCGGGCCGAACGGGATCGCGGCCAGCGCGATCAGCGCGGGCACCGCGGAGATGACCGGGGCGAGGAAGTACACCTTGCGGTCGGCGGTGTCCGGGATGATCTGTTCCTTGAACGGCAGCTTGATCGCGTCCGCCAGTGACTGCAGATAACCGCCGGGACCGACCCGGTTGGGGCCGGGACGGTTCTGCATCCGGCCGACCGCCTTACGCTCCCAGACGATCAGGAAGATCGTCAGGATCGGGCCGATCAGCAGGATCACGACCGTCTTGATCAGGATCAGCCACAACGGGTCGTCCGCCAACAGCGCGGCACGCTCGGCGGCGTCCGGCACCTGACTGAGCAACGGGGTCACTTCTCACCTCCGGTGAGGTTGACGGCGGAGCCGTGTCCTGCGCCCAGGGAGGCGCGGACGGCCGAGCCGTCGGAGTTGCCCGGGAGCCACACGACACCGTCCGGCAGGTCCGCGACCTCGACCGGCAACGTGATGGAGCCGCGTTCGGTGGAGACCTTCACGCTGCCGCCCAAGCCTTCGGCGGTCTTCGCCGAGAGACGGGCGACGACCTCGCGCTGGGTGCCCTTGAGGTGCGGCTCGTCGTCCTGCAGCGAACCGTTGTCGATCAGCTGGCGCCAGGTGGCGAGGAGGACCTTGCCGTTCTCGGGCTCGGGACGTGTCATGAAAGGGTCTTTCAGGACAAAATTTGTCTTGAAAGACCCTTTCATGACACTTGGAAGCTTCGCGAGGTCGGCGGCAGCGGCGGCCGGGGTCTGGGTGAACAGGTCCGCGTCCATTTCGACGGCGAGGGTGTCGAGCACCCGGCAGTCCGGCAGCGCGCCGGTGCCTTCGAGGGTGACAGCGAACTCGCGGCGGCGGCCTTCCCAGTTCAGGTAGGTGCCAGCCTTCTCGACCGCCGGGGCGATCGGGAGGACGACGTCCGCGTAGTCGGTGACCCCGCTGGGCCGCAGTTCGAGGCTCACCACGAACTTCGCGTTCTCGAGCGCGCGGCGGGCCAGCTCCGGGTCCGGCAGGTCGTCCGGGTCGACGCCACCGACGAGCAGGCCGTCGATGTCCTGACCGGAAGCGGCATTGAGGATCGCCGTGGTGTCGCGGCCTTCACCGGCCGGAAGCGTGACGCCCCAAGCCTTTTCGATCTCGGCGCGAGCCGCGGCGTCGGTGACCGAGCGGCCACCGGGCAGCAGTGTCGGCGCCGCACCCGCCGCCAGGGCACCACGCTCACCCGCACGACGCGGGATCCACGCGAGCCGGGCGCCGGTGCGCTCCACCAGCCGGTGCAGGGCCGAGAACAGGCCGGGGACCTCGGCGGCGCGTTCGCCGACCAGAATCACCGATCCCTCTGCCGCCAGTGCCGCGTCGACGTCCTGCGCGTGCTGCGCGATTCCGTCGATCGCGGCGGCCTCGGAACCCGGCGCGCAGGCCAGCAGCTCACCGAAGGTCTTACGGACCGAGGAGGTGGTCCACTGTCCCAAGTGGACGACGCGGGTGCGGTTCTTGCGGGCCGCCTTGCGCAGCCGCAGGAACACGATCGGCGCCTCGTCCTCCGGCTCGAACGCGACACACAGCACCGTGCGTGCCCGCTCGATCTCACCGAACGTGACGCCGCTTTCCGGCGTCGTCCCGACGACGTGCGCGGCGAGGAAGCTCAGTTCCTCGGCCGAATGCGGACGTGACCGGAAGTCGATGTCGTTAGTGCCCAAGGCGATCCGCGCGAACTTCGAGTACGCGTAGGCGTCCTCGACGGTCAGGCGGCCACCGGTCAGCACCGCGGCACCCTTGCCGTCACGCGCTTCGGCGAGCCCGGCCGCGGCCGCACGCAGCGCGTCGGTCCAGGAAGCCTCTTCCAGCACCCCGTCGGCGTTGCGGATCAGCGGACGGCGGATGCGGTCTTCGGCGGAGGAGTAGCGGAAGGCGAATCGGCCCTTGTCGCAAAGCCACTCTTCGTTGACCTCGGGGTCGTCGCCCGCGAGTTTGCGCATGACCTTGCCGCGGCGGAAGTCGGTCCGCTCGGCACAACCCGACGAGCAGTGCTCACAGACACTCGGCGCGGACACCAGGTCGAACGGCCGCGAACGGAACCGGTACGCGGCCGACGTCAGCGCGCCGACCGGGCAGATCTGGATGACGTTGCCGGAGAAGTACGACTGGAACGGGTCACCGGAGGTGGTCCGGGAGGCCAGGTCCAGCACGTCCGCCGTCTCGGCGGTGCCGATCTGCTGGTGTACACCGCGTTCGAGCAGTTCGATGAACGGGTCGCCGGCGATCTCGCGGGAGAACCGGGTGCAGCGCTGGCAGAGCACGCAGCGCTCCCGGTCCAGCAGCACCTGCGAGGAGATCGGCAGCGGCTTCGCGAACGTCCGCTTCGTGTCCACGAAACGGGATTCCGTGCGGCCGTGCTCCAGCGCCTGGTTCTGCAGCGGGCATTCGCCGCCCTTGTCGCAGATCGGGCAGTCCAGCGGGTGGTTGATGAGCAGCAGCTCCATCACACCCTGCTGGGCCTTGTCCGCGACGGCCGAGGTCAGCTGGGTCTTCACGACCATGCCGTCGGCGACCGTCATGGTGCACGAGGCCTGCGGCTTCGGCATCGGACGGCCACCCATTTCGACCTCGACCAGGCATTGGCGGCAGGCGCCCGCCGGGTCGAGCAGCGGGTGGTCGCAGAAGCGCGGGATGACCGTGCCGAGCCGCTCGGCGGTGCGGATCAGCAGCTCGCCCTTGGGCGCGATGACCGTTTCACCGTCGATGACCAGCTTGACGTGGCCTTCGGGGACTGGAATGTCTGTGGACGTTTCGGGCTTGTCGGGTGCGATCGTCATGCCTGCGCCCCCACCAGGTCGCGCTTGTTTTCATTACACAGTGCCAGGAATTCATCCCGGAAGTACTTGATCCCGCTCTGGATCGGCGAGACGGCGCCGTCACCGAGCGCGCAGAAGGAGCGGCCGAGGATGTTGTCGCAGACGTCGAGGAGGGTGTCGATGTCCTCTTCGGTGCCCTTGCCCGCCACCATGCGCTCCAGGATCTGCGCCAGCCAGTACGTGCCCTCGCGGCACGGCGTGCACTTGCCACAGGACTCGTGCTCGTAGAACTGCGTCCACTTCATCACGGCCCACGGCACGGAAACGGTCTCGTTGAAGACCTGCACGGCCGTCGTGCCCAGCATCGACCCGGCTTCCGCCGCGCCCTCGAAGTCCAGCGGAACATCGAGGTGTTCCGTGGTGAACATCGGCGTGGACGAACCACCCGGCGTCCAGAACTTCAGCGGGACGCCGTCCTTCATGCCACCCGCCATGTCCAGCAGCTCGCGCAGCGTGGTGCCGAGCGGGCATTCGTACTGGCCGGGTTTCTCGACGTGACCGGAGATCGAGTAGATCTTGGGGCCGGGCGACTTCTCGCGGCCCATCTGGCGGAACCAGTCGGAGCCGCCGTTGATGATGTACGGCGCGCTGGCGATGGTCTCGACGTTGTTGACCGTGGTCGGCGCGGCGTAGAGACCGGCGGCGGCCGGGAACGGCGGCTTGAGCCGCGGCTGGCCACGGCGGCCCTCCAGCGAGTCCAGCAGCGCCGTCTCCTCGCCGCAGATGTACGCCCCGGCACCCGCGTGCACGGTGATGTCGAGGTCGAATCCGGAGTCGAGGATGTTCTTGCCGAGGTAGCCCGCTTCGTAGGCCTCTCGCACGGCCGCGTTGAGACGGCGGATGCAGTGCAGTGCCTCACCGCGGACGTAGATAAAGCAGTGGTGCGAACGCATCGCGTACGAGGCGATGATGCAGCCTTCGATGAGCGAGTGCGGGTCTGCCATCATCAGCGGGATGTCCTTGCAGGTACCCGGCTCGCCCTCGTCGGCGTTGATGACGAGGTAGTGCGGCTTGTCCTCGTTGGGCGGCATGAAGGACCACTTGATGCCGGCCGGGAAGCCCGCGCCGCCACGACCGCGGAGGCCGGATTCCTTGACCAACTGGACGATCTGCTCGGGAGTGCCCTTGAGCGCCTTGCGGATCGCGGTGTAACCCTCAAGGGCTTCGTAGGACTGGATCGTCCAGGAGTTGGGCGAAAGCCAGCGCTTCGTGAGGACCGGGGTGATCGGGTCAGCCATTACTTCTGCACCTCCGGCAAGGGAACGTCCTTCATCGCGGGAGCGATCCAGCCGCGGTCCTGCGCGACCTGCGCTCCCCGCAGGGTTTCGACGGCCTGCGAAGGACCGTCGACGTCCATGCGGTACTGCCGCGCGTCCTCCGGGAAGAACCCGGCGAGCTGGAGTTCGGCGCCCTTGAAGTCGCTCAGCGGCGCACCACGCGTCGGGGCGGGCTTCTTGCCTGCCCGCAACGCGTCGACCAGCGCGACGGCCTTGTCCTCGGTCTGGTTGTCGAAGTACTCGTAGTTGACCTGGATGACCGGCGCGAGGTCACAGGCCGCGAGGCATTCGGCGTGTTCGAGGGTGATCGAGCCGGGCTCGTTGGGTGTACCCGCGGTCTCGTTGTGCCCCAACGGCTTCTCCTCGGAACCGAGGTGCGTCTGGAGCTTCTTGTAGATCGCGTCGCCGCCCATGGCCGCGCAAAGCGTGTTGGTGCAGACGCTCACCAGATGCTCACCGCACGGGCGGCGCTTGTACATGGTGTAGAACGTCGCGACCGCGCTGACCTCGGCGTCGGACAGGTCCAGCTGCGCGGCGCAGAAGGCGATGCCCTCTTGGCTCACATAGCCCTGCACCGACTGCACGAGGTGCAGCAGCGGCAGCAGTGCGGAGCGGGACTGCGGGTAGCGCGCGATCAGGTTCTGCGCCTTGGCGTGGATCTCGGCGTCGAAGATGTCTTCGGGCTTCGCGTTCTCCAGGATCCCTTCCGCGAGGGCGGGATCCGGCGAGATCGCGATGACGTCGACATCACCGCCGGCGGCGACGTGGGTCTGCTCCGCCTGACGGGTGCCCGGTTCGGGCGTCGGCGTCTTTTCGGGCTGGTTGCTCAACGGTCCACTCCCCCCATGACGGGGTCGATCGAGGCGATCGCGGCGATGACGTCCGCCACCAGGCCGCCTTCGGCCATCGCGGGCATCGACTGCAGGTTCACGAAACTGGGTTCGCGCACGTGGACCCGCAGCGGCCTGGTGCCGCCGTCGGATACGAGGTGCACACCCAGTTCCCCACGCGGCGACTCCACCGTCGTGTACGACTGGCCTGCCGGGACCTTGAAGCCCTCGGTGACCAGCTTGAAGTGGTGGATCAGTGATTCCATCGACTGGCCCATGATCTTGCGGACGTGCTCGAGCGAGTTGCCGAGGCCGTCGCTGCCGAGCGAGAGCTGCGCGGGCCAGGCGACCTTCTTGTCCTCGACCATGACCGGGCCCGGTTCGAGCTTCTTCAGGCACTGCTTGATGATCCGCAGGCTCTGGTGCATCTCCTCGACCCGGATCAGGTACCGCGCCCAGCAGTCCGCGTCGGTCGAGGTCGGGATGTCGAACTCGAACTCGTCGTAGCGGGAGTACGGCTCGGTCTTGCGGAGGTCCCACGGGAGACCGGCGCTGCGCAGCACCGGACCGGTGACACCGAGCGCGAGGCAGGCGTCCACCGGCAGGTAGCCGACACCCTTGAGCCGGTTGCGCCAAATCGGCTGACCAGTGAAGAGCTTGTCGTACAAGGGAAGCCGCTCGTCCATCGTCTTGACGAACGCGCTGACCACCTCTTGGTAGTCGGCGGGCATATCCTGCGCGAGGCCGCCGGGGCGGATGAACGCGTGGTTCATCCGGAGCCCGGTGAGGTGCTCCAGCAGGTGCAGAACCTCTTCACGCTCACGGAAACCGAGTGTCATCGCCGTGGTGGCACCGAGTTCCATCCCGCCGGTGGCGATGTAGACCAGATGTGAACCGATGCGGTTGATCTCGCACAGCATCACCCGCAGCAGTTCGGCGCGGCGCGGTGCCTGGATGCCGAGCAGCTTCTCGACGCCGAGGCAGTACGCGAGTTCGGTGGAGAGCGGCGCGAGGTAGTCCATGCGCGTCACGAAGGTGACACCCTGGGTCCACGTGCGGTACTCGCAGTTCTTCTCGATCCCGGTGTGCAGGTAGCCGATGACCGAGCGGAGCTGGGTGACGGTCTCGCCCTCCATCTCCAGCACGAGCCGGAGCACGCCGTGTGTCGACGGATGCTGCGGGCCCATGTTGATGACCATGCGCTCGTCGTGGCGGGAGTCTTCGATGAAGTCTTCCCAGTCACCGCCGGAAACGGTGTAGACGCGGCCTTCGGTGGTGTCGCGGGAATCGGCTTCGGGGACGCTGTTGCTGCCCTCGGGAGAAGTGTCGGTTCCCGTCGTGACGTCGGAGAGGTTTTCGGTGCTCACGAGTACGACCTCCGCTGGTGATGACACGGCCGGGATGTGCGCGCCCGCAGCTCTTTGATGCTCACGAGTACGACCTCCGCTGGTGATGACACGGCCGGGATATGCGCGTCCGCAGGCAGGTGCTCACGAGTACGACCTCCGCTGGTCTGGCGGCGGGATCTCCGCGCCCTTGTATTCGACCGGGATCCCGCCGAGCGGGTAGTCCTTGCGCTGGGGGTGGCCGTCCCAGTCGTCCGGCATGAGGATGCGGGTCAATGCCGGGTGACCGTCGTAGACGATGCCGTACATGTCCCAGGTCTCCCGCTCCTGCCAGTCCGCGGTCGGGTAAAGCCCGACCAGCGACGGGACATGCGGGTCCTCGATGTCGAGCGTGACCTCGACGCGAATGCGGCGGCGGTAGGTCATCGACGTGAAGTGGTAGACCGAATGCAGCCGCTGCGGGACGTCGACGCCGTAATCCACCCCCGACACCGAGCTGAGCAGCTCGAACCGGAGACCGGTGTCGTCGCGCAACGTCCGCGCGATCTCGACGAGGTGCTCGCGGGCGACGTAGAAGGTGATCTCGCCACGGTCGACCGTGGTCTGCAGGATCGCGTCGGCCGGAACCTTGTTGTCCGCCAAGGCCGCGTAGAACTCGTCGGCGAACTCGTCGAACCAGCCACCGTACGGGCGCTCCGCCGGGGGCGGGCTGTACGCGGGGAGGCGGACGCCGCCGTAACCGGAGGTGTCACCGGTGCCGTGCACGCCGAACATGCCCTGGCGATCTTTACCGGTGACGACAGGTTCGGCCGGGCGGGCGCCTTGTGGCTCGAGGCCACCTTCCGGCCGGTCGGCGCTGGACTGCTCGCCGCCGGTCTCCGGGGTTTCGGGGGTTTCTTCTGGCACGTCGCTCACTTCTTCGCGTACTTGATCGAGGAGGCGATCAGCTCGGTGCGCTCACCGCTGGCGGCACGGATCGCGGCCCGGCGGGCGTTGATCGGCTCGTCCTGGATCTTGGCGTGCAGCTTCAGGATCGCGTCGAGCAGCATCTCGGGCCGCGGCGGGCAGCCGGGGAGGTACATGTCGACCGGGACGATGTGGTCGACACCCTGCACCACGGCGTAGTTGTTGAACATCCCGCCGGACGAGGCGCAGACGCCCATCGCCAGCACCCACTTGGGCTCGGCCATCTGGTCGTAGATCTGGCGGAGCACCGGCGCCATCTTCTGCGTGACGCGGCCGGCGACGATCATCAGATCCGCCTGGCGCGGCGTCGCGCTGAAGCGCTCCATGCCGAAGCGGGCGATGTCGTAGCGGGAACCGCCGACGGTCATCATCTCGATCGCACAGCAGGCGAGACCGAAGGTGGCAGGCCACATCGAGTTCTTGCGCGCCCAGTTGACCAGGCCTTCAAGACTCGCGAGAAGGATGCCGTTGGGGAGTTTTTCTTCGAGGCCCATGCTTCTCTAGTTCCAATCCAGGCCGCCGCGACGCCATACGTAGGCGTACGCGAAACCGACCGTCGCGATGAACAGCACGATCTCCACCAGGCCGAACATGCCCAGCGCGTCCGCGGAGACCGCGAACGGGTAGAGGAAGACCATCTCGATGTCGAACAGGATGAACAGCATCGCGGTGATGTAGTACGCGACCGGCATCCGGCCGCCGCCGACGACCGGCTGCGGCGACGGTTCGATACCGCATTCGTAGGCCGCGGTCTTCGCCCTGTTGGGGCGGCTCGGGCCGACCAGCGGGCCCAGCAGCACCGAGAGCACCGCGAAACCGAGAGCGAGGACGAACAAGAGGACCAGGGGGAGGTACATGTTCAGGTTGGGCACCGAAGGGGTGCCTGCCTGGGTCAGCACGGGCAACATCAGCACGGGGTTTTCGCCATCCTTTCCGCGCCGCTGCGGTTTTCGAGTCGGGGTTCACCGCTTCCCTCGGTCGGCACCCTAAGTCACTTGGGTCACACCTCCGGGGGTTAGGCAACCCTTACGGGCCGTGCATGACGAACCCCTTGCTTGTGAAATAGTTCACAAGCCTCCCGTCGAGGATGTGAAGCGATTCACAAAGCATGGCCCGAGTGTAGGACGTGACTCACATTCTTGTCCCTAGGCCCCGTGCTATAAGGCTGCCCTAACTTGGCCGCACGGCCAGTACGGTTTCTTCCGGCGTGCGGTACCGATGACCTGCGACGTCACCCCGAAGATCGACTCCTATGCGGGTTATGACCGGTTCTCCTCCTGTGACCGATACCACTGTCCGGCTTAGCGGGCAGTGGTCCAGACGTGCCGCGCGGCCCCCTTCGTGCGTGGCGATGCGGGAGCGGGGTGCGGAAAGCGGGCCGGGTGCGGGAGGGCGTGGTCGGGTTGTCGTGAGTGTGAAGGTAGTAAGGAAACCTTCACTACCTTCAGTCGCCGCTGTGGTCGCAGTGCATCAGCAGGCCTGCGGCCCGCGCGTGAAGGACCCCTTCCCTCGGCTCAGCCGAGGAAACTCGACCTTCACACCTTGCCTAGGTACAGGAAGGGGGCCTTCCTGTA